>NZ_JBSRTQ010000099.1:0-16591 GCF_055129145.1 Albimonas sp.
GAGACGCTCAGGTTGCCGGCCGAGAGCAGGCACATGAAGCGGTCGCCCGGCTTTTCGTAGACGATCATTTTGCGGAAGGTGCTGATCTGGTCCAGGCCCGCGTTGGTGCGCGAGTCGGACAGGAAGACCATGCCGGCGTTGAGCTTGACGGCGACGCAGTAAGTCATGATGAAGCGATGAGTTTCTTGAGGG
Organism: Albimonas sp.; assembly: GCF_055129145.1. NCBI lineage: Bacteria > Pseudomonadati > Pseudomonadota > Alphaproteobacteria > Rhodobacterales > Paracoccaceae > Albimonas > Albimonas sp. The sequence continues at coordinate 193 of NZ_JBSRTQ010000099.1, forward strand.
TGTAGAGCTGTTCCAGCGCTTCGCGCGGGCTCAGGGTGTCGTGGTCGATGCGTTCCAGCGCGGTCTGCAGTGGGTGGGCGTCGACCTCCAGTGTGGCAGGTGGCGGGGCGAACAGGTCAACCTGGCTGCGGCTTTCCTCGCTCTGGGCCTCCAGCGCGGCCAGTGCGTGGCGCGCATGCTGCACCACGCCGGCCGGCACACCGGCCAGCCGCGCGACCTGGATGCCGTAGCTGCGGCTGGCCGGGCCGGGCTCGATCTGGTGCAGGAAGACGATGCCGCCGGCCTTGCCCCCCGCTTCGACCGCGCTCACATGCACGTTGACCGCCGCGTGGTGGCCAGCGGGAAACTCGGTGAGCTCGAAGTAGTGGGTGGCGAACAGCGTGAAGGCGCGCGACTTGTCGTGCAGGTGGGTGGCGATGCCGCCGGCCAACGCCAGGCCGTCGAAGGTGGAGGTGCCGCGGCCGATCTCGTCCATCAGCACCAGGCTCTCGGGTGTCGCCGCATGCAATATCTGCGCGGCTTCGGTCATCTCCACCATGAAGGTGGACTGCGCGTTGGCCAGGTCGTCGGCCGCGCCGATGCGGGTGTGGATGGCGTCGACTGGGCCGAGCCGGCAGGCCGCCGCCGGCACAAAGCTGCCCATGCTGGCCAGCAGCACGATCACCGCCACCTGGCGCATGTAGGTGCTCTTGCCGCCCATGTTGGGGCCGGTGATCACCTGCATGCGTTGCTTGAGCCCGAGCACGGTGTCGTTCGCAATGAAGCTGCCACCGCTGGTTTCATTGAGCCGCGCTTCCACCACCGGGTGGCGACCGCCGCGAATGTCGATGCAGGGCTCGGGCACGAATTGCGGCGCGTTCCAGTTCAGCGTGAGCGATCGCTCGGCCAGGGCACACAAGGCGTCGAGCGCGGCCATGGCGCGCGCCAGTTGGGTGAGCGGGGCAATGAAGCTCTGCAGCGCGTCGAGCAGTTGTTCGTACAGCCATTTCTCGCGCGCCAGCGCCCGGTCTTGCGCTGAAAGTGCCTTGTCTTCAAACGCCTTGAGCTCGGGCGTGATGAAACGCTCGGCGTTCTTGAGCGTCTGGCGGCGGCGGTAGTCGTCGGGCACCTTGGACGCCTGGCCCTGCGTGACCTCGATGTAGAAGCCGTGCACCTTGTTGAACTGCACCCGCAGGTTGGTGATGCCGGTGCGTGCGCGCTCGCGCTGCTCCAGCTCGATCAGGAATCCGTCGCAATTGGTCTGGATGGCGCGCAGCTCGTCGAGCTCGGCATCGAACCCGTCGGCGATCACGCCACCGTCGCGCACCAGCGCGGCGGGCTCAGTGAGCAGGGCGGCGCGCAGCAACCCGGCGCAGCCCTCGGGCGGCCTGCGCGGCGCATGCCCCCTCGCGACCTGCGCCCAACGGCCTATATCTGGGGTGAGACACCACAAGAGGGGAGACGGGCTTGGGGCTCTTCGACATCGCCGACGACATCGCCCGCTGGGTCGAGGATGCCCAGGAGGGCGTCTCCTCGCTCACCGAACCGACCCTGCGCCTCGGCGTCACCGGCCTCGCCCGCGCCGGCAAGACCGTGTTCATCACCTCGCTGGTCGCGAACCTGCTGGACCGCGGCCGCATGACGGGGCTGGAGGCGCAGGCCTCGGGCCGGATCGAGGCGGCCGTCCTGCAGCCCGGCCCCGACCGCGAGACCCCGCGCTTCGACTACGAAGCCCATCGCGCCGCGCTACTGGCGCCCGAGCCGCGCTGGCCCGAGAGCACCCGCCGCATCTCCACTCTGCGAGTCAGCTTTCGTCTGCGCTCCGGCGGGCTGCTCGGCGGGCTGACCGGGCCGCGTTCGCTGCATCTCGACATCACCGACTATCCCGGCGAGTGGCTGCTCGACCTGCCGCTGATGACCCGCAGCTACGCCGCCTGGTCGGCCGAGGCCATCGCCGCCGCCCGCACCCCCACCCGCGCCCCGCTCGCCGCCGAATGGCTGGCCCGCGCCGAGGCCGCAGCGGAAACGCCGTTTTCGGAGGATGCCGCGCGCGAGCTCGCCGCCGCCTTCACCGCCTATCTGGGCGCTTGCCGGGAGGCGGGCCTCTCCGGTCTCGCCCCCGGCCGGTTCCTGTTGCCCGGCGAGATGGAGGGCTCCCCCGCCCTCGCCTTCGCCCCCCTGCCCCCCGGCCCCCGCAAAGGCCTGCGGGCCGAGCTCGACCGCCGCTACGAGGCCTACAAGCGCGCGGTGGTGAAACCCTTTTTCCGCGACCACTTCGCCAAGCTCGACCGGCAGGTGGTGTTGGTGGACCTGCTGTCGGCGCTCGACGCCGGCCCCGCCGCGGTGGAGGATCTGCGCCGCGCCCTTCCCCAGGTTCTGGAGGCGTTCCGGCCCGGCGACCGCTCCTGGCTCGCGCCGCTGCTGGGCAAGCGCATCGACCGGATCCTGTTCGCCGCCACCAAGGCCGACCATATCCACCACGCCCAGCATGACCGGCTGACCGCGATCCTGCGCGCCATGCTGCGCGAGGCCGAGGACCGCGCCGCGTTCCGGGGCGCGAAGACCCGCGCCATGGCCATCGCCGCCCTGCGCGCCACCACCGAGCAGGAGATCGAGCGCGACGGCCGCAAGCTGCTTTGCGTGCGCGGGCGGCTGGAGACGACGGGCAAGGACGCCGCCTTCTACCCGGGCGCGCTGCCCGAGAGCCCGGCGGCCCTGCTCGCCGCGGCCGCCTCGGGGGCCGAGACCTGGCCGGACGCCGATTTCCGCGCCATGGCCTTCGCGCCCCCCCGCTTCGCCCCGAAACCGGGCGACGGGCCGCCGCATATAAGGCTGGACCGCGCCGCGCAGTTCCTGATGGGGGACCGACTTTGACCCGCCCCGACTGTCCGAATGGCGACCGACCCGAGACCGGCTCCGGCGCCTTCGTCGAACACGCCGCCGACGCGCCGAAGCCGCCGCCCGGTGCGGCCGCGAGGGGGCGCGACGCGCCGCTGCTGATCGAGGACGGCGACCCGGCGCTGGCCGAGCCCGCGCCCTCGCCCGGCGAAGCGCCGCAGCCCGACGGGCCGCCGATCTCGGGCGCCGCGATGTCGCGCGCCACGGCGCTCGGCGCGCTGAGGCGCCGGGGAATGGGGGCGTTCGGGTGGTTCCTGTCGGCGGCCGGCGGCTTCTTCGGCATGATGATCGTGGTCGGCGCGGTGAACTGGGTGCGCGGCCTGATCGCCGACAACCCGGCGCTGGGGCTGGCCGCCGCGGTGCTGGGGGCCATCGCGCTCGCGGCGCTGATCGTGGGCCTCGCGCGCGAGCTGCTGGCGCTGGCCCGATTGGGGCGCATGGACGCCGCGCGCCGCGCCGCCGAAAAGGCGCTGATCGTCAACGACCGCGACATGGCGGCGGGGGCGGTGGACCGGCTGGCGCTGCTCTATCGCGGCCGAAGGGATCTCGGCTGGGCCAATGCCGAAGTGGCCGAGCGACGGCGCGAGGCGGTGGACGCGGAATCGCTGATCGAACTGGCGGAGCGCGCCTGGCTCACCCAGCTCGACCTCGAGGCGCGCCGGGCGGCCGAGCTCGCCGCCCGCCAGGTCGCCACCGCAACCGCGCTGGCGCCCTTGCCGTTCGTGGACGTGGCGGCGGCGCTTTACGTGAACCTGCGCATGATCCGCCGCATCGCCGAGATCTATGGCGGCCGCGGCGGCGCGCTGGGCGCCTGGCGGCTGTTCAAGGCGGTGGCGACGCATCTGGTGGCGACCGGGGCGGTGGCCGCGACCGATGACCTGATCGGCCCGATCCTCGGCGGCGGCGTGCTGGCCCGCCTGTCGCGGCGTTTCGGCGAGGGATTGGTGAACGGCGCCCTGACCGCGCGGGTCGGGGTCGCGACCATCGAGGTCTGCCGCCCGCTGCCCTTCCGCGCCCTGCGCGCGCCCACCGCGCGAGGCATGGTCGCCCGCGCGCTGACCGATCTGGGCGGCGCGGCCGGGGCCGAGCGGAAGGCCGACGCGCCCTGAGCCTCCCCGCCTCTGGCCATCCGGGCGCGGCCGCGCTACTCCCGACCCAACGACATTCCCGCCGGTATGGCGCGGAGGAGAGGGGGGAGACGACCCGATGCAGGAAGACACCAAGCCGCGCGCGATCCTGGTGGAGGAGGGCGAGTTCAAGGGCTGGCGCCGCCAGGTGGCCCAGCATTTCCTCGAAATCGCCGGGCCGGCCTATTCGCGGCGCGAGCCCGACCGCTCCATCGTCACCGCGATGCGGGCCGATGAGCGGCACCGCAACGGGCTCGGCGTGGTGCATGGCGGGGCGCTGATGGCGCTGGCCGACAATGCGCTCTTCAACATCGCCACCGACGCGCTGAAGGGCTCGGACTGGTCGGTGACGGTGACCATGAACACCGAGTTCCTCGACGCGGCCAAGATCGGCGATTTCATCGAGGCGCGGGGCGAGGTGGTGCGGGCCGGCGGCTCGATGATCTTCGTGCGCGGCATCGTGACGGCGGAGGGACGACCGTGCCTCGCCTTCTCCGGCACCATCAAGAAGGGCATGAAGCGGAGCTGATCCGCGCGCGGCCACGGGTCGCGAAAGCGCCGCGCCGAGGTCGCGCGTGCGGCGCCCGTCCGCCCGCGGCGCGTTGAACCGCGGGCGCGGGCGTCGAGGTTTCTCCGCCCGCAGGCCGCGCCTTCCGATGGGCCGGGGAGACGGCCGGACCGGCGCCCCGGTCACAGCGCGCCGCGGGCGGGGCGGCGCCGCCGGCGCGACCTCGACGCGGCGCTTCGCGCGCCGTCAGAACAGCTGGACCGCCGCCGCGCCGATCAGCGCGCCCCCGAAGCCCGCGGCGGCGGCGAGCGCGATGCCCGCCCCCGTGCCGAGACCCTGGGGCGTCGCCTCCTCCACCACGTCCGACGCGGCGCGCTTGAGCATCCGCTCGGCGATCTCGGGCAGGCGCGGGCCGAAGCGGGCGAGGACCATGGCGGTCGCCACCAGGTCCCGGCGGATCGCCTTGGGCCCCAGATTGTCCTTCATCCAGTCCTCGACCACCGGCTGGCTCGCCCGCCACATATTGAGGTTGGGGTCGAGCGTGCGCGCCACCCCCTCCACCACCACCATGGTCCGCTGCAGCAGGATCAGCTCGGTCCGCGTCTCCATCCCGAAACGCTCGGTCACGTCGAAGAGATGCGCCAGCAGCCGCGCCATCGAGATGTTCGCCGCGTCCTGCCCGAAGATCGGCTCCCCGATGGAGCGGAGCGCCTGGGCGAAGGCCTCCAGATCCCGGTCGGCGGGGACGTAGCCCGCCTCGAAATGCACCTCCGCCACCCGACGGTAGTCGCGGCGCAGGAAGCCCAGCAGGATCTCGGCGTAGACCCGGCGGGTATAGGGGTCGATCCGCCCCATGATCCCGAAATCCAGCGCGATCAGGGTGCCGTCGCGGGCGAGCTTCAGGTTCCCCTGATGCATGTCGGCATGGAAGAACCCGTCGCGCAGCGCGTGGCGCAGGAACGAGCGGATGATGAACGACCCCAGCGGCACCAGGTCATGCCCGCGCGCCGCCAGCAGCTCGACGTCGCCCATCGGGTCGCCGTCCACCCACTCCAAGGTCATCACCCGGCGCGCGGAATGGGCCCAGAGCACTTCGGGGACGCCGAAACCCTCGTCCTCCGCGGTGTTGGCGCGGAATTCCGCCGCCGCGGCCGCCTCAAGCCGCAGGTCGAGCTCGGTCATCACCACGCCCTCGAAATGGGCGATGACGGCGCGCGGGCGCAGACGGCGCGAGGACGGGGCCAGCATCTCGATGGTTTTGGCGATGAACCAGAACGCGTCGACGTCCTGGCGGAAGGCGCGCTCCACCCCCGGGCGCAGCACCTTCACCGCGACCTTGCGGCCCGTCGCCCGAACCACCGCCGGATGCACCTGGGCGATGGAGGCGGCGGCGACCGCGGGGCCGAATTCCGAAAAGATCTCGTCCACCGGGCGGCCGAGCTCATGCTCCACCTGCGCCCGCGCCTCCGCCAGCGGGAACGGCGCGATCCGGTCCTGAAGCACGCGCAGGTCGCGGGCGATCTTCTCGCCGGCCACGTCGGGACGGGTGGAGAGCAACTGGCCGAATTTGACATAGGCCGGGCCGAGCGCGGTCAGCGCGCGCGGCGCGGGGGGCAGCGACGGATCGCCCTCCAGCCCCAGCGGCGACAGCGGCCAGCCGAGCACGCGGGCGGCGATGCGCACGGCGCGGGGCGCGTCCATCGCCTCCAGCGCCTCGGCCATGGCGCCGGTGCGCTGGAAGGTCGCCGCGGTACGCGCCAGACGCCAGACATTGGATATGACGGTCATCAGATCCGCCAGCCGGAATGGATCGCGGCGACCCCCAGCGTGTAGTTGCGGTAGCTCGCCCGGCCGAAGCCCGCGGCGCGCACCATGTCGAGGAACGTCTCCTGATCCGGGAATTTGCGGATGGACTCGACCAGATACTGGTAGCTGTCCCGATCCCCGGTCACCGCGCGGCCCATCGCCGGGATCACGTTGAACGAATAGGCGTCGTAGAGCCGTTGCAGCCCGGCCTCGGGGATCTGGCTGAACTCGAGGCACATGAAGCGGCCGCCGGGTTTCAGCACCCGGTAGGCTTCGGCCAGCGCCGCCTCGGGCCGGGTCACGTTGCGGATGCCGAAGGCGATGGTGAAGGCGTCGAAGGACCTGTCCTCGAACGGCAGCGCCATCGCGTCGCCGACCACCCAGTCGAGCTGTCCCGCAAACCCCTGCGCGTCGGCGCGGCGGCGGCCTTCCTCCAGCATGTCGGCGGTCAGGTCGCAGACCGTCGCCTCCCCCCGCCCCTTCAGGCGCTTGAGGAAGCGGAACGAGATGTCGCCCGTCCCCCCCGCCACATCCAGCAGCTTCATGCCGGGGCGCGGGGCCATCCAGTCGATCAGCGCGTCCTTCCACAGCCGGTGGACGCCCCCCGACATCAGGTCGTTCATCAGGTCGTAGCGCGAGGCGACGGAGGAGAACACGCCGCGCACAAGCCCGGCCTTCTCCCCTTCCGGCACGTCGCGGAAACCGAAATGCGTTGTGGCGCCGGGCTGATCGCCGGTATCGGATGCGTTGCTCATGACCCCCCCTATAGCCCCAAGGACTCCCGCCCGAAATATGCCTGAACTCCCGGAAGTCGAGACAGTGAGACGCGGGCTCGTCCCCGTGATGGAAGGCAGGCGCCTGCTGGAGGTCGAGCAGCGGCGCCCGGACCTGCGCTGGCCCTTCCCCGAACGCTTCGCCGAACGCCTGACCGGCGCCCGGATCGAGCGGTTGCGGCGGCGGTCGAAATACATCCTCGCGGACCTCGGATCGGGGGAAATCCTGCTGATCCACCTTGGAATGACGGGGCGAATGCTGATCGAGGCGGGGGTGGCGACCGCGCCCGGCGTCTTCGCACATGCCATCGCGACGCCCGCCAAGCACGACCATGTGGTATTCCGGCTGGAAGGCGGGGCGACCGTCACCTTCAACGACGCCCGCCGCTTCGGGGCCATGGACCTGATCCCTGCAGGCGGCGAGACGACGCACCGCCTGCTGGCCGGACTGGGGCCCGAGCCGCTCGGCAACGCCTTTTCGGCCGACCTGCTCGTCACCCGCTTCGAGGGTCGCGCCGCCCCGGCGAAGGCCCTGCTGCTCGACCAGCGAATCGTCTGCGGGCTGGGCAACATCTACGTGTGCGAGGCGCTGTGGCGGGCGGGAATCGCCCCTGACCTTCCCGGAGGGAAGATATCGGCCAAACGGCTGGAGATGCTGGCGGCCGCGATCCGCGCGGTGCTGGAGGCGGCGATCGAGGCGGGGGGCTCCTCGCTCCGGGATTACCGCCAGGCGTCGGGCGAACTGGGATATTTCCAGCACAGTTTCGCGGTCTACGGACGCGAGGGAGAGCCCTGCCCCCGCCCCGGGTGCCGCGGGGTCGTCGAGCGGCTTGTGCAATCCGGGCGTTCCAGCTTTCACTGTCCGACATGCCAGACGTGACTTTCGCCACACGCCTTGAACGGTCTTCGCCACGGCGTTAACACCCGCGCCTCCGAGGGCGTCGCAGCGCCCGGGGATGCCGAAGCAGCAGGAGGGGCCCGATGGCCTACGCCAACCTGATCGTCGAGACCCGCGACCATGTGGGGCTCGTCAAGCTCAACCGTCCCGAAGCGCTCAACGCGCTGAACCAGGAGCTCCTGGGAGAGCTGAACGAAGCCCTGATGAAGTTCGACGCCGACGACCGGGTGCGTTGCATCGTGGTGACCGGCTCGGAGAAGGCCTTCGCGGCCGGGGCCGACATCAAGGAGATGTCGGAGAAGACGGCGACCGAGATGTTCCGCCTGGACTTCTTCGCCGACAAGTCGCGCGGGGTGGAGCGGATCCGCACGCCGATCATCGCCGCGGTGGCCGGCTACGCCCTGGGGGGCGGGTGCGAGCTGGCGATGCTGTGCGACTTCATCCTCGCCGCCGACAGCGCCAAGTTCGGACAGCCCGAGATCAATCTGGGCGTGATCCCCGGCATGGGCGGGACGCAGCGCCTGACCAAGGCGGTGGGCAAGGCCAAGGCGATGGAGATGTGCCTGACCGGGCGCTTCATGAACGCCGAGGAGGCCGAGCGCGCCGGGCTGGTGTCGCGCGTCATCCCCGCCGACAAGCTGATGGAGGAGGCGATGGCCGTCGCGGCCAAGATCGCCGAGAAATCCCCCATCGCCTCGATGGCGGCGAAAGAGGCGGTGAACCGCGCCTTCGAGACCGGGCTGGCCGAGGGCGTGCTGTTCGAGCGCCGGCTGTTCCACGGGCTCTTCGCCTCCGAGGACCAGAAGGAGGGCATGGCCGCCTTCGTCGAAAAGCGCGCCCCGCAGTTCCGCGGCCGCTGATCTGCGCGCTCTTCCGGCCCGGCTCCGCGGAACCGGGCCGGAAGAGCGCCTGAAAGCGCCCGCCGATGCGGCGCGCCGTTACCGAATCTAAACGCCGGCCCCTCAGGCCGCCCGCCGGGTTGTGGGAACCCTGATGGGGTCGGTGCGATGGAACGGAAATCGACGGGCGCGCCTGCGCCCGATCAAGAGGCGTTCGCGCCGCCGGCCGAGACCCGGCGGCGGCACGCGGCGGGGGCCCCGCCAGATCGGGAAACCCCGGACCGGGGGGCGCCGGTTCGACCGACGCTCGACCCGAAAACGCCGGACCGGACCGCGCGCGGACAGCCGCATCCAGCCCTGGCCGTCCCCGCATGCGCGGGCTCGGGCCACGCGGCCCATGCGTCGGAGACGCGCCTGCCCGACGCCGGGCCTGATCATGCGCCCGATGGCACCCCCGATTGCTTCTCCCCCGGCTGCTCCGCCGCCGGCGTCTGCCCGCTGGGCGCGTCTGCGCATGACCTGCGGCAGCTCGCCGTTCCGACCGGCGATGCGCCCGAGGGCGCCCCCTTCCGCGACAACCCATGCCAGTTCGCGCGCGCCGAACGCGCGGTCATGCTGCGTCGCTACGCCCGCGCCCGCATCGCGAACCTGCCGCTCTGCCTCGCCGCCGCGGCCACCACCTTCCTGATCGCCCTGCAATTCGCCCCGCCGCTGGTCTGCGCCGCGGTGTTCCTGCCCGCCTTGCTGGCCGAGGCGGCCGAGCGGCTGGCCCTGCGCGGCGTCGCGCGGATGCCCGAGCGCCAGCGCGCCCGCCCCGCCACCCTGCGAAGGGTCCATCTGGTCGGCGGCGCCAATGTGGCGGTGACCGTCGTGTGCCTGCTGGCGCTCGCCGCCATCGGCGGGCCGGACATGGTCAGCCTCGTCTCGGCCGTCACTCTCGGGCTCTCGGCCTATTCGGCGCTGGTCCACGACATGCTGCCCCGGCTCAACCTGATCCGGCAGGCCGCCCTGCTCGCCGTGTTCCTGTCGCCCTACGCGCTGACCCTGGCCGACCAGTGGCCCCATCCCTCCCGCGCCGCCGCGGTCGGCATGATGGCCTCGGTGATGCTCGCCGCCCTGCTGGCGGTGATCTACGCCCACCTGCACCGCAACGCGGCCCGCCGCCTGCGCGCCCAGCGCGAGATCTCGCGCGCCCGGCGCGAGGCGGAGCAGCGGGCCCGGGCCCTGCTCAAGGTCCGCGACGAGGCCGAGCGCGCCGCCCTGCACGACGCGCTGACCGGGCTGCCCAACCGGCGCTTCCTCGACCGGGTGCTGGACGGGATCGCTGCGCGCGACGCCTCCGCGCTCAGGCGCGACGACCGCGCCGACTCGCGCCTGGCGGTGATGCTGATCGACCTCGACCGCTTCAAGGCGATCAACGACACGCTCGGCCACGACGCCGGCGACCGGGTGCTGCGGCGGATGGCCGACATCCTGCGCGCCTGCGTGCGCGAAGGCGACTTCGTGGCCCGCATCGGCGGCGACGAATTCGTGATCGTCGCCGCCTGCACCCGTCCGGAGGAGACGGCCTTGGCCATGGCGGGCCGAATCATCGAGGAGGCCCGCCGCCCGATCCCCTATCGCGGCCAGCTCTGCCGCTACGGGGCGACGGTGGGCATCGCCTTCCTGCGGCCGGGCCACGATTCGCCGCGCCGGACGCTGGCGGACGCGGACCTCGCGCTCTACCGCGCCAAGCGCCTGGGGCGCGGGCGGGCGGAGCTGTTCGGCGAGGCGCTGCGCCGGGAGGCCGACGCCGCACGGCGCCTGACCGACGACATCGCCCGCGGACTGGAGCAGGCCGAGTTCGAGCCTTGGTACCAGCCCCGCGTCTCGCTTTCCGACGGCGTCGTCACCGGGATCGAGGGCGTGGCCCGCTGGCGCCATCCCGAGCGCGGGATCCTGGCCCCGGCCGATTTCCTCCATGCCGCGGCCGAGGCCGGAACCCTGACCGAGATCGACCGCGCCATGCTGGCCCGCGCGCTGAGCGACCGCGCCGGGTGGCGCGACCCGGGCCCGGACGGCGAATGCCCGCCGCTGACCCTGAACGCCGGGCGGGGGCTGCTGGCCGATCCGGTGCTCGCCGGACTGATCCGCGCCGCGGCGCTTCCGCCCGGCGCGCTGGCCTTCGCGCTGAGCGATTCGCATCGCGCCGGCGATTCGGACGACCCGCTGCGCTGGACCGCCGACCTGCTGACCAGTCTCGGCGCCGATGCCGAGCTGTCGGATTTCGGGGTGGGGCGGGCCGGGGTCTCGACCCTGCTGGCGTTGCGCCCGCGCCGCATCAAGATCCACCGTCAGGTGCTGCGTCACGGGCTCGGAACCGCCCCCGGGCGCGAGGTGATCCGGGCGTTGGCGGCGATGGCGGCGGCGCTGGAGATCGAGGTGATCGCCGAAGGGGTGGAGACCCGATCGCATGCGCGGATCGCTGCAGGGCTTGGCTGCGGCGTCGCGCAAGGCTATGCGGTGGCGGCGCCGATGCCGGCGGACCGGATCGGTCCCTGGCTCGCGGCCGCTGCAGCGCGTCCTCCGCTCGGTCCGTTTTTCGGGTCGGACGGTCCGGAGGCGCGGCGTCGGGCGCCGGCGCATTGACCCCGCCGAGGGGCGCGTGTATACGCGCCGCCTCACGTTGATGACACAGATCTGGGAATCACAGATGGCCAATTCGCCGTCCGCGCGCAAGCGCATCCGTCAGACCGAGCGGCGCACTGAGGTCAACAAGGCCCGGCGCAGCCGCATTCGCACCTTCCTCCGGAAGGTCGAAGAGGCGATCGCCTCCGGGGACGTCACCAAGGCCGCCGACGCCCTGCGCACCGCTCAGCCGGAAATCATGCGCGGCGTCACCAAGGGCGTGCTCCACAAGAACACCGCCTCGCGCAAGGTCTCGCGCCTGTCGGCCCGCGTTAAGGCGCTGGCGACGGCCTGACCTGCCTTCCCGTCGCCGGCGGCCTCCCCTGGGGGAGCCGCGACGGGACGGGAGATCCCGCTTCGGATCGATCCCAGGGACGGACCCTCGTTGGTCCGTCGCCGGGCGCGTGGTCGCGCCCGGGTCGTTCCGACCGCCTGCGCGGTCGGGCGTGCAATGACGTGCGCGTCATGTTTCCGTCGCGCCATGGACATGTTCCTGATTTCGCCCTGTTGCGAGTCAGGGCCTCTCCGCAGTAATATCTGCCCGTCGCCATGCCTTGGCGGACGACTCTCCGAATACGTGATGCGCCACCCCTGAACATCCCGAGAATATCGGGATGCGAATATTTGTGCGTCGACTCGATCAACTATTTTGCAGATAATTTTAAGGGGCCTTTTCGCTTCAGTGACTTGCGAGAAACTTGGTCGCGGCCTGTCGCTTCGGCTTGATAGCGACCCGTCGCCCTGCCTACCATGCAGGGCGATTCCAGAAACGAGACGGCCCCGACGGGCCGGCGAACACCAGGAGGGATGCGCGTGTCCGACGACGAGGGGTCAATGGACGGCGGAACCATCGCCGGCATCGCCCAGCTTTCGCCCCAGCAGGCCTTCCAGGCCCTGTCCGACGGCGACGCCGCGCTGATCGATGTGCGCACCCGCGCCGAATGGGCCTTCGTCGGGCTGCCGGACCTGTCTCCCGTGGGCGCCCAGCCGCTGCTGGTCGAGTGGCGCCGCTACCCGGACATGAGCCCCAATCCCGAATTCGCCGCGCAGCTGCTGGACGCCTTCGGCGACGCGCTGCCCGGCAAGCTGCTGTTCCTGTGTCGCTCCGGCGGCCGCTCGCAGGAGGCCGCGCTGGCGATGACCCGCGCGCTGGCCGAACGCGGCGCGACGGCGCGCTGCTGCAACGTGGCGGAAGGCTTCGAGGGCGACCTCGATCCCGAAGGCCAGCGCGGCACGCTCAACGGATGGAAGGTCCGCGGACTGCCCTGGCGGCAGAGCTGACCGACGCCGCGGCGCAGGCCCGGTCGCCCGAGTCGCGGCGCCCGGATCCGAACGCATTCCCGATCCGCGCCCCGCGCCGCGAGAGAGGGAGGGAACGACCAACCGGACCGGATTGGTCCGGCCATCGCGCCGATGCGGAAATCTATCGAATCGGCGCCGCCAAGGGCGCCGGCATGAGGACGCCCTTGTAAACCTGAATCGACGAGAACGCAGAAGCTCGCGATCGCAAAACCGACTGGGAACCGCTCGATCCGGCGACGGGTAATGTCTATCCGCCGCCCTCCGCCGCCGCCCATCGCTCGTCGTCACCGCCGCGCTCCTCCTGGACGCGGGGCGGCCGTCGTCGCGCGCAACGCCTTCGCCGGACGCCATCCCCCGGCGAGAAGGAGACAAGATGCCCGCCATGGACCGCCTCGAGCGCCCGGCCGCCGAGTCCGCATCCTCGCCGAACCTGCCCGAACAAGGGCGGGGCGCGGGGAAGGATTCCGGCGTCGGGCCGCGGATCATGGCCGCGTCCGAGCAGGAGGAGGGCTGGTCCCGGGTGCTGGAGCGCTCGCGGCGCGAGCTGGGGCAGGGTCCGCATGACAGCTGGGTGTCGCAGCTGTCGCCCGGCGGGATCGAGAACGGGGTGGCGCGGCTCGCCGCCCCGACCGTGTTCATCGCCGACTGGATCGACCGGCACTACGCCGACGCCCTGCTGCGGCTGATGCGCGACGAATTCGGCGGAATCTCGCGGCTGGAATTCCGGGCGCCGCCGCGCGGAGAGCCGGCGCAGCCTGCCGCCGCCGGGCCCGAGGCGCGCCGCGTCGCCGCCGCGCGGGCGCCCCGCGCCGAGAAACGCGCCGAGCCGCGGGAAGAGCGTCGGCCGGAGCACCGATCCGATCACCGGGACGACCGTCGCGATGACCGCCGCGACGAGTATCGTGGGGACGAACGCAACGACCGGGCCGAGTCGCACGCCACGCGCTCCGGCGCCGGCGGGCCGACCCCGATCCGGGTGACCCGCCAGCCGGGCGACCAGAGCGACCCGAGCGACTCGCCCTCGCTGCCGCTCGACCCCCGCTTCACCTTCGACCGCTTCGTGGTCGGCAAGCCCAACGAGCTGGCGCACGCCGCCGCCCGCCGGGTGGCCGAAGGCGGCGAGGTCACCTTCAACCCGCTGTTTCTTTATTCCGCTTCGGGCCTCGGCAAGACCCACCTGATGCACGCCATGGCCTGGCGCCTGATCGAGACCCGCCCCGAGGCCCGCGTGGTGCTGCTGACCGCGGAGCAGTTCATGTACCGCTTCGTGCAGGCGCTGCGGTCGCGCGACATGATCGGGTTCAAGCAGCTGTTCCGCTCGGTCGACGTGCTGATGATCGACGACGTGCAGTTCATCGCCGGCAAGGACTCGACCCAAGAGGAATTTTTCCACACCTTCAATGCTCTGGTCGACCAGGGCAAGCAGGTGGTGATTTCGGGCGACCGCAATCCGGTGGACATCGACGGGCTGGAGGAGCGGATCCGCTCGCGCCTGCAATGGGGCCTGGTGGTCGACCTGCACCCGACGGATTACGAGCTGCGGCTCGGAATCCTGCAATCGAAGCACGAGATGCTGGCCCATACGCACCCGGAGGTGGATATCCTGCCCCGCGTGCTGGAATTCCTCGCCCACCGGATCTCGTCCAACGTGCGGGTGCTGGAAGGCGCGCTGACAAGGCTGATGGCTTTCGCGAGCCTGGTGGGGCGGCCGGCGGACATGGACATGGCGCAGGAATGCCTCGCCGACATCCTGCGCGCCTCGGACCGCAAGGTCACGGTGGAGGAGATCCAGCGCAAGGTCGCGGCGCATTACAACGTGCGGATGACCGATCTGCTCTCGCCCCGCCGGGCGCGCGCGGTGGCGCGGCCCCGTCAGGTGGCGATGTATCTCTCGAAATCGCTGACCTCGAAAAGCCTGCCCGAGATCGGGCGGCGCTTCGGCGGGCGCGACCACACCACGGTGATCCACGCCTGCAAGACCATCGAGAAGCTGAAGGACACCGACAGCCAGATGGCCGAGGATCTCGAACTGCTGCGGCGGATGCTGGAGGCGTAGTTGGCGCGAGCGGCGGGTTTGCACCCGCCCTACGAGCAACGGCGTAGGGCGGGTGCAAACCCGCCGTCACCACGTTCCCGCTTTGCGCCCGCCCCCGAACCCTTCGTTCAAAGCCCCCGGCCGAGTTCCCGCGCGCCGATGTCGGTGCGGTGGAAGCCGCCCGGCCAGTCGAGCTTCGCCACGGCGCGATAGGCGCGGGCCACGGCCTCGGCCAGGCTGTCGCCGCGCGCGGTCACCGCCAGGACCCGGCCGCCGTCGGACAGGGTCTCGGGGCCCGAGGCGCGGGTGCCGGCGTGGAAGACCACCGCCAGCGGGTCGGACTCGGCGGCGGGGATGCCGCGGATCGGCTCGCCCCTGGCGTAGGCGCCCGGATAGCCGTTGGCGGCGACGACCACCGTGGCCGCGGCCTCGTCATGCCAGTCGACGGGCAGATCCTCCAGCCCCTCGCCGGTGGCGCAGGCGAGCAACAAGGGGACGAGGTCGCTTTCGAGGCGCATCATCAGCACCTGGCATTCGGGGTCGCCGAAGCGGACGTTGAACTCGACCAGCCGCGGACCGGCGGGCGTCAGCATAAGCCCGGCGAAAAGCACGCCCTGGAAAGGGGTTCCGCGACGGGCCATCTCGGCGATGACGGGGCGCACGATGCGGGCCATGACGTCGGCCTCCATCGCGGGCGTCAGCACCGGGGCCGGGGAATAGGCGCCCATGCCGCCGGTGTTGGGGCCTTCGTCGCCGTCATGGGCGCGCTTGTGGTCCTGGGCGGCGCCGAGCGCGGCGACCGTGGTCCCGTCGGAAATGGCGAAGAGGCTGACTTCCTCGCCGTCCATGAATTCCTCGATCACCACCGAGGCGCCGGCGGCGCCGAAGGCGCCGCCGAGCATGTCGTCGACGGCCTCGCAGGCCTGGGCGACGGTCTCGGCCACCACCACGCCCTTGCCGGCGGCGAGGCCGTCGGCCTTGACCACGATGGGGGCGCCCTGGGCCTGAATGTAGTCGCGCGCCGCAGCGGCGTCCGAAAAACGCGCCCAGGCGGCGGTGGGGGCGCCGACGGCGTCCGCGATCTCCTTGGTGAAGGTCTTGGAGCTTTCGAGGCGGGCGGCCTCGGCCGACGGGCCGAAGCAGGGGATGCCGGCGGCGCGCACCGCGTCGGCGACGCCGGCGGCGAGCGGCGCCTCGGGGCCCACGACCACCAGGCCGATGCCGGCGCCCTTGGCCCAGGCGGCGACCTGGGCGGGGTTCTGGGGATCGAGCGCGATGCAGTCGGCGAGCTCGGCGATGCCGGCGTTGCCCGGCGCACAGACCAGACGGCCGCAAAGCGGGCTCTGCGCGATCTTCCACGCGAGCGCATGTTCCCGCCCGCCGCCGCCGAGAATGAGGATGTCCATGCGCGCTCGCTCCGGTCTTGTCGTTTTCGGATAGTGGGGGGCTCGTTACGGCAGCGGGGGGCGGAGGTCCAGACGCCTGCGCGGGCGGCCGGGGCGGGAGCCGCGCGACGGGCGGGGCGAGGGCCGCGCCGGGGCCCCCGCGCCCTTGCCCGAAGGCGCGC
>NZ_JBSRTQ010000100.1:0-16421 GCF_055129145.1 Albimonas sp.
TTCTTTCGACTCCGGCGGCTTGGCGGCTGGCGCACCCTGCCGCCGACTCAGCCGCACTCCGAAGCCAATCAACACGACGCCCGCGACGACTGCGTAGATCGCGATCACCCAGGCGACCGACAGGATCGTGGCGAGAGGGTTCACTGCGAGTGCTACCGGCACAGCGAGGCCCAGTATGATGGAGAGCGCGCCGGACAGGCCGAGCAGCCACTCGCCCTCCTCCACGAACTGGAAGCCGGTGTCCGACGCGTCGAAGCCGCCCAGCACCACGAGGCTCAGCAGGAAGGTGGCCGAGGTGGCGATCAGCGCCACCACCTTGGCGTTCAGTTGGGCGGCCGCGTCCTCGCCCCGCAGCACCAGGATCAGGACCAGCGCCCCGATCAGCGGCAGGAAGGTGACCAGCGTGAGAATGTTGGACATCAGTGGGCGCTCCCGCCGACGGAGAGCCAGGTCACGAGGATCGAGACCCCGACCAGCATGACGAAGGCGTAGTGAAAGACGTAGCCCGACTGCCCGCGGCCCGCGAGCCGGGTGACCCAGGGCACGATCCCCATGGCCAGCCCGTTGATCCCGCCGTCGACCACCGACCCGTCGCCCTTCTTCCAGAGGAAGGTCCCGAGCCACATCGCCGGCCGCACGAAGATCAGGCCGTAGAGCTCATCGAAATACCACTTGTTGAGCAGGAACCTGTAGGCGCCGTGGTGACGCTCGGCCAGTTCCCGGGGCAGCGACGGATTGACGATGTAGAACCAGTAGCTGACCGCGAGCCCGCCCAGCATGGCGAGGAACGGCGACAGCTTCACCCAGGCCGGCACGTTGTGACTGTCGTGCATGACGTGGTTGGTGTCGTGGTTCATGTAGATCGACGCGCCGAACCATGCCTCGGACGCGTGACCGATAAAGCCGCTGTAGAACAGCATGCCGGCCAGCACCGCGCCGGCGCCGAGGATGTAGAGCGGCCACATCATCACGCCCGGGCTTTCATGCGCATGGTCGTAATGCTTCTTGTCCCGGGTCTCGCCGTAGAAGGTCAGGAAGATCAGGCGCCAGGAGTAGAACGAGGTGAAGGCGGCGGCGATCACCAGCAGCACGAAGGAGAACTGCCCGACCGAGGTGCCGGCCGCATAGGCCCCCTCGATGATCGCGTCCTTGGACACGAAGCCCGCGAAACCGAGCGGCATCAGGAAGTCGCCCGAGAACGGGATGCCGACCCCGGTGATCGCCAGCGTGCCCAGCATCATCATCGCGAAGGTCACCGGGATCTTCTTCCGCAGCCCGCCGTATTTCCGCATGTCCTGCTCATGATGCATCGCATGGATGACCGAGCCGGCCCCGAGGAACAGCAGCGCCTTGAAGAAGGCATGGGTGAACAGGTGGAACATCGCCGCCTGGTAGTAGCCCACGCCCGCGGCGACGAACATGTAGCCGAGCTGCGAGCAGGTCGAATAGGCGATCACCCGCTTGATGTCGGTCTGCACCAGGCCGACCGTCGCGGCGAAGAACGCCGTGATGCCGCCGATCACCGTGATGAAGGCGGTGGCGTTGGGCGCGTATTCCATCAGCGGCGACATGCGGCAGACCAGGAACACGCCCGCGGTCACCATGGTCGCCGCGTGGATCAGCGCGGAGACCGGGGTCGGCCCCTCCATCGCGTCGGGCAGCCAGGTGTGCAGCATGAACTGCGCCGACTTGCCCATCGCGCCGACGAACAGCAGGAAGCACGACAGCTCGACCGCGTTCCACTCGGTCCACAGGAAGTGGATCTTGGTCTCCGACAGGTGATGCGCCTGCCCGAAAATGGTGTCGAGGTCGATGCTGTCGGTCAGCATGTAGAGCGTGAAGATGCCCAGCAGAAAGCCGAAATCGCCGACGCGGTTGACGATGAACGCCTTCATCGCCGCGGCGTTGGCCGACGGCTTCTTCCACCAGAACCCGATCAGCAGATAGGAGGCGACGCCCACCCCCTCCCAGCCGAAGAACAGCTGCAGCAGGTTGTCGCCGGTGACCAGCGCCAGCATGGCGAAGGAGAAGAACGAGAGATAGGCGAAGAAGCGGGGCTTCGCGTCATCCTCCTCCATGTAGCCCATGGAGTAGAGATGCACGAGCGCCGACACCGAGCACACCACGCAGAGCATCACCGAGGTCATCCGGTCCAGCCGGATCCCCCAGTCGACGCTCAGCGTGCCTGAGTCGACCCAGCGGAACAGCACCAGATGCTCGGCGTCCTCGGGCAGCATGAAGAACACGATCCAGGCGAGGACGGCCGCGGCCATCATGATGCCGGTGGTGACCAGCATCGCGCCTTTCTCGCCGGTGAACCGCCAGCCGAAGCCGGCGATCAGCGACCCCGCGAAGGGGGCCAGCAGGATGAAGAGAACCAGGCTCTCGAGCATCGGATCAGCCCTTCATCATGTTCACGTCCTCGACCGCGATGCTTCCGCGATTGCGGAAGAAGCAGACGAGGATGGCCAGACCGATGGCCGCTTCGGCGGCGGCGACGGTCAGCACGAACAGGGTGAAGATCTGCCCCGCGAGATCGCCGAGATGCGCCGAGAACGCCACGAAATTGATGTTGACGGCGAGCAGCATCAGCTCGATCGACATCAGGATGATGATGATGTTCTTCCGGTTCAGGAAAATCCCGAAGATGCCGGTGACGAAAAGGATCGCCCCCACCGTCAGATAGTGCTCGAGGCCGATGCCCGCCGCGCTGTCCATGTCAGTTCCCTTCGATCCGAGCTCAGATGCCCTGGCCCGGCTTGATGTCTTTCAGCTCGACCGCTTCGTGCCGCTCGCGATGCATCTGGGCGATCACGCTCTGCCGCTTGACGCCCGGCTTCTGGCGCAGCGTCAGCACGATCGCGCCGATCATCGCCACCAGCAGGACCATCCCGGCCAGCTGGAACAGAAGCACGTAGTCGGTGTAGATCAGCCGACCCAGCGCGCGCGTGTTCTCGACGTCGGCGGGGATCGGGGCGACGGCGGTCCGAAGCTCCGGAGCGGCGTCCGCGAACACCCAGGACCCGGCCACCAGGCCGAGCTGTATCAGCAGCACCAGCCCGATCAGCAGACCCACGGGCAGATAGTCCGAGAACCCGGCCCGCAGCTCGGCGAAATCGACGTCGAGCATCATCACCACGAACAGGAACAGCACCGCGACCGCGCCCACATAGACGATGGCGAGCAGCATGGCCACGAACTCCGCCCCCAGCAGCACGAAGAGGCCGGAGCAGGAGAAGAAGGCCAGGATCAGCCACAGCACCGAATGCACCGGGTTGCGGGCCAGGACGGTCAGCAGCCCGGCGGCGACGGCCGATCCGGCGAACAAGTAGAAGGCGAGCGTGGCCACGGTCATGCGCAGATCCTCATGTCGCGCGCCGGCCCGAGGCTCAGCGGCAGTCGTTCCCGCGGGAGCGCCACGCCGTCGCCCGCCAGGGCGCGTCCGGCAGGGCGTCCGCCCGCTCGAATTCCAGTTCCATGTCGCACCACCGGCGGTAGGTGCGCGGCCCCGCCCACGGATCGCCGTAGCCGTATCCGTAGCCGCCGGGCACGTAGCTCCGCGGACCGAACGGCCCCCAGGGGAAGGGGTCCGGCGCGATCTCCAGCGTCGCGTGCGACCAGCGCAGGATCTTGCGGCCCTCGGCCGTCGTCTCCGCGTCGGGCACCCCGAACTCCCGCACGATGGAGAGCTGGGTGCGCCCCATCAGGGCGTCCATCCGTTCCGACCGCGCGGGGGCCTGAACCGTTGCGCAGCCCGCGAGCAGCCCCAGAGCCGTCGCGAGGCAGAGCGCGAGCAAGCGTCGCATTCGCCATCTCCCTTTTCCCCCTCTTCCGACCCTCGGTGAGCGGGGCCGAGACCCCGCGTTCCCTGACGCCCCGCCCTCAGCGGTAGGGCGCGTCCAGCTCCAGGTTGCGGGCGATCTCCCGCTCCCAGCGATCCCCGTTCGCGATCAGCTTTTCCTTGTTGTAGAAAAGCTCCTCGCGCGTCTCGGTGGCGAATTCGAAATTCGGCCCTTCGACGATGGCGTCCACCGGGCACGCCTCCTGGCAGAACCCGCAATAGATGCACTTGGTCATGTCGATGTCGTAGCGCGTGGTGCGGCGCGAGCCGTCCTCCCGCGGTTCGGCTTCGATGGTGATCGCCTGGGCGGGGCAGATCGCCTCGCACAGCTTGCAGGCGATGCAGCGTTCCTCGCCGTTCGGGTAGCGGCGCAGCGCGTGCTCGCCCCGGAACCGCGGCGACAGCGGGCCCTTTTCGAACGGATAGTTGAGCGTCACCTTCGGCTTGAAGAAGTATTTGAAGCCGAGGCGGAAGCCCGCGATGAAGTCCGCCAGCACGAAGTAGTGCGCGGCGCGGGCGTAGGAGAAGGCCATTCGCGTATGCTCCTTACCAGCGGGCGTAGCCGGGGACGCCGTACTGCGCCAGCCCGGCGGTGATCACCACCCAGGCCAGCGACAGCGGCAGGAAGACCTTCCAGCCGATCCGCATCAGCTGGTCGTAGCGGAAGCGGGGGACGACGGCCTTCACCATGGCGAACATGAAGAAGAAGAACACCGCCTTCAGCACGAACCAGAAGATCCCGTCCGGCAGCCCCGGGATCGGCGACAGCCAGCCCCCGAAGAAGAGCGTGGTCATCAGCGCGCACATCAGCACGATGGCCATGTACTCGCCGATCATGAACAGAAGGTAGGGCGTGGACGAATATTCGACCTGATAGCCGGCCACCAATTCCGATTCCGCTTCCGGAAGGTCGAAGGGCGGGCGGTTGGTCTCGGCCAGCGCCGAGATGAAGAACATGATCATCACCGGGAAATGCGGCAGCCAGTACCAGGAGAACATCCCGTAGGCGCCGCGCTGCGCCTCCACGATCGCCGAGAGGTTGAGCGACCCGGTGGAGATCAGCACGCCCACGATGATCAGGCCGATCGAGACCTCGTAGGAGATCATCTGCGCCGCAGACCGCAGCCCGCCGAGGAACGGGTATTTCGAGTTCGACGCCCAGCCGCCCATGATCACGCCGTACACTTCCAGCGAGGAGATGGCGAAGATGAACAGGATGCCGACATTGATGTCGGAAACCACCCAACCCTCGTTGAAGGGCACCACCGCCCAGGCGACGGTGGCCAGCACGAAGGAGATCAGCGGCGCGAGGAAGAACACGGTCTTGTCCGCGCCCGCCGGCACCACGATTTCCTTCAGCGCGAACTTGATGAAATCCGCGAAGCTCTGCAGCAGGCCGAACGGGCCCACCACGTTGACCGAGCGGCGCAGCTGCACCGCGCCCCAGACCTTGCGGTCCATGACCAGAAGGAAGGCCAGGCTGACCAGCAGGCAGACGGTGACCACCAGACACTGCAGAAGGATCAGCAGCGCCGGAAAGCCGTAATCGGACCAGAAGCCGGTTTCCATCGCGTTCACTCCGCGGCCATCGGTTTCGCTTCGCGCTCGGCGCGCAGTCGGCTCAGATCTGCCAGCACCACCGAGGCGCGGCAGATCGGGTTGACCAGATAGTGGTCGGACACCGAGGCCCCGAAGGGCGCGTGCCCGAGCTCGCCGAGCTCCAGCGCCTCATGCGCGTTCTCAGGCACCGTGTCGAGACGGGCCAGGTGCGGCACAGCCTCGAACATCGCCTTGCGCAGCGCCGGCAGGCCGTCGAAGGGCAAAGTCTGGCCCATGGCGGCCGAAAGCGCCCGCAGGATCGACCAGTTCTCGCGCGCTTCGCCCGGCGGGAAGCCGGCGCGGTTGGCGAGCTGGGGACGGCCCTCGGTGTTCACGAAGATCCCCGATTCCTCGGTCCAGGCGGCGCCCGGCAGGATCACGTCGGCGCGATGCGCGCCGCGGTCGCCGTGCGAGCCCTGGTAGACCACGAACGGCCCCACGGGGATGTCGAGCTCGTCGGCGCCCAGGTTCAGGATCACGTCGGCGTCCAGTGCCTTGGCCACCCCGCCCGTCGCCACGAGGCCCAGATCCAGCCCGCCGACGCGGCTCGCGGCATGGTGCAGCACCAGAAAACCGCTCTCGCCAAGCTCGGCCACCTTCATCGCGGCGGCCAGCGCCGCGGCGCCGTCGTCGCGCGCCAGCGCGCCCTGCCCGACGATGACGACCGACTTCCGACCCCTGGTCTCGTCCCAGTCGCCGGCGGGCCTGTTCACCGCGTCGGCCAGCGCGTCCGGCCCGGCGCCCAGATGCGCGTAATCATAGGTCAGGTCGACCGCCTCGCCGATCACCGAGACGCGGGCCCCGTTCAGCCAGGCTTTTCGGATCCGGGCGTTGAGCACCGGCGCTTCGGCCCGCGGGTTGGTCCCGATCAGCAGGATCTCCTCGGCGTCGTCCAGATCCTCGATCCGGGCGGTGCCGGCGTAGGACCCGCGATTGCCCGCCTGCAGCGCCACGCCATCGGTGCGGCATTCCACGACGCCGCCGAGGCTCTCGACCAGACCCTTCAGCGCGAACATCGCCTCGGTCGAGGCGAGATCGCCGGCCAGACCCGACACGGTCTTGCCCTTGGCCGCCTCGGCGATGGCGGCGAACGCCTCCGCCCAGCTCGCCGGGCTCAGCTTGCCGTCCCGACGCACATAGGGCCGGTCCAGTCGCTGCCGGCGCAGCCCGTCCCACACGAAGCGGGAGCGGTCCGACAGCCATTCCTCGTTCACGCCGTCATGGTTGCGCGGCACGATCCGCATCACTTCGCGGCCGCGCACATCCACCCGGATGTTGGAGCCGAGCGCGTCGATCACGTCGATGGTCTCGGTCTTGCGCAGCTCCCACGGCCGGGCGGTGAAGGCGTAGGGCTTCGAGGTCAGCGCGCCGACCGGGCACAGGTCGATGATGTTGCCCTGCATTTCCGAGGTCAGCGTCTCGGCCAGATAGGAGGTGATCTCCGAATCCTCGCCGCGCCCGGTCTGCCCCATCTCCGGCACGCCGGCGACTTCGGTGATGAAGCGCACGCAGCGGGTGCAGGAGATGCAGCGGGTCATGCAGGTGCCGACCAGCGGCCCCAGATCCATGTCCACCGCGGCGCGTTTCGGCTCCCGGTAGCGGGAAAAGTCCACCCCGTAGGCCATCGCCTGGTCCTGCAGGTCGCATTCGCCGCCCTGGTCGCAGATCGGGCAGTCGAGCGGGTGGTTGATGAGCAGGAACTCCATCACCCCCTCGCGCGCCTTCTTGACCATCGGGGTGTTGGTGAAGACCTCCGGCGCCTGGCCTTCCGGGCCGGGGCGCAGGTCGCGCACCTGCATGGCGCAGGAGGCGGCGGGCTTGGGCGGTCCGCCCTTCACCTCCACCAGGCACATGCGGCAGTTGCCGGCGATCGACAGGCGCTCATGGTAGCAGAAGCGCGGCACCTCGACCCCCGCGGCCTCGCAGGCCTGCAGGATGGTCAGGGCGCCATCGACCTCGATGACCTTGCCGTCGATGCTGATCTTGCTCAGTTTGGTCATGCCGTCACGCCGCCTCCGCCGCGCCGCAGCCCCGGGACTTCCAGGCCTGCGCGTTTTCCAGATGCGCCCAGCCGAACGCGTCTCCGCTCGGCCCCGACGCTTCGAGCCGCGCCAACCGGTCCATGCCCTCGTCGACCGAGGGGCGATGGCCGATGGGGACCCACCACATCACCAGCCGGCGCGCCGCCGGCTCGAACCATTCGTGCCCGCGGGCGTAGAAGCGCGCGTGCACCGTCTTGAACACGAAGCGCTCCAGCGCCTCCGCGCTTTCCCAGACCGAGAGGGTCGAGGCGACCCGGTCGTCGGCGATCGGCCCGTCGGGATCGAGCTGCGCCGCCTCCATCTCCGCATCCCCCAGCCGCCACACGAAGCCGTCGGCGCGCGCCGCAAGGGCGTTCACCCGGTCCAGCGCGTCCTTGAACGGCGCGGTCCGGGGATCGTCCCAGTCGTGCAGCAGACGCCCCCGATTGAACTCCGCGATATGATGGCCGGCGGGCTGCATCACTCGGCGGCCACGGCGGAGACGCGGCCGGTGCGCTTGGCCTTGATCCGGTCCTCGATCTCGTCGCGATAGTGCCGGATCAGGCCCTGGATCGGCCAGGCCGCCGCATCGCCGAGCGCGCAGATCGTGTGCCCCTCCACCTGCTTGGTGACGTCGAGCAGCATGTCGATCTCTTCGGGCTCGGCGTCTCCGGTCACCAGGCGATCCATGACCCGCATCATCCAGCCGGTGCCTTCGCGGCAGGGCGTGCACTGGCCGCAGCTCTCATGCTTGTAGAATTTCGACAGCCGCCAGATCGCCTTGATGATGTCGGTGGACTGATCCATCACGATCACCGCCGCGGTGCCGAGGCCGGACTTCTGCTCGCGGAGCCAGTCGAAATCCATGATCGCGTCGCCGCAGACCGTGGCCGGCATGCACTGGACCGAGGATCCGCCGGGGATCACCGCCTTGAGGTTGCCCCAGCCGCCGCGCACGCCGCCGCAGTGCTTGTCCAGCAGCTCGCGCAGCGGGATCGACATCGCCTCTTCGACCACGCAGGGGTGGTTGACGTGGCCCGAAATCGCGAAAAGCTTGGTGCCGGCGTTGTTCGGCCGGCCGAAGCCCGCGAACCAGTCGGCGCCGCGGCGAAGGATGGTGGGGGCGACGGCGATGGACTCGACGTTGTTCACCGTGGTCGGGCAGCCGTAGAGGCCGGTATTCGCCGGGAACGGCGGCTTCAGGCGCGGCATGCCCTTGCGGCCTTCGAGGCTTTCCAGCAGCGCGGTCTCCTCGCCGCAGATATAGGCCCCGGCGCCGTGATGCAGATGGATCTCGAAATCCCAGCCGGAGCCGGCGGCGTTCTTGCCCAGAAGCCCGTCGTCATAGGCCTCGTCGATGGCGATCTGCAGCGCTTCGCGTTCCCGGATGAACTCGCCGCGGATGTAGATGTAGGCGACATGCGCCCCCATTGCGAAGCCGGCGATCAGGCAGCCTTCGACCAGCGTGTGCGGGTCGTGGCGCATGATCTCCCGGTCCTTGCAGGTCCCGGGCTCGGATTCGTCGGCGTTGACCACCAGATAATGCGGCCGCCCGTCGGATTCCTTGGGCATGAACGACCATTTCAGGCCGGTCGGGAAGCCCGCGCCGCCACGGCCGCGCAGGCCCGACTTCTTCATCTCGTCCAGGATCGCGTCGCGACCCCGCCCGATGATCCCGGCGGTGTCGTCCCACAGACCACGGGCTTTCGCGCCGGCCAGCGTGCGGTCCTTCATCCCGTAGATGTTCTGGAAGATCCGGTCTTCGTCGCGCAGGAACATCCGCGTCACTCCTTCCCGGCGCCCTTGCGCCAGACCAGAAACAGATTGACCAGCGCCCAACCGAGCGCCGCGAGACAGAGCATGTCGAGCAGGAAGGCGTAGCGCACCGGGATCCCCAGCGCGCCGCCCGCGGCGCTGAGCCCCAGCCACAGGACCATCGACACCAGAATGACGAGGCTCGCCATCCGCGTGGTCGCCCGGTCCTTGTCGCTGCGCATCGCGCCCATCCTCCCCGGTCCGCCCCTCAGTTTCCGCCCGAACGGGGCGTGTTGATCACCTCGGCCGTCCCGACCGGCTGCGTGCCGTCGATCCGCGCCACCGTTTCGCCGAGGGCCACCGCCAGCTGCGCGGAGGCGTTGAGCCCGTTGCGCTCATCTTCGGGAATGATCAACGAGGTCAGACCCGACTTCGGCTCCGGCCCGTAACGCCCGTTCTGCGGGCCCGGGGTCGGGACCTCGCCGCGGGCGAAGGCGTCGAGGATCTCGGCGAAGCGCGCCACCGTCAGATCCTCGTAGAAATCCTTGCCGATCTGCACCATCGGCGCGTTCGAGCAGGCGCCGAGGCACTCGACCTCCTCCCAGCTGAACAGACCGTCGCGGTAGACGCTGTGCGCGTCGGGCCCGATCTTCTCCTTGCACACGCCGATCAGATCCTCCGCCCCGCAGAGCATGCAGGACAGGGTCCCGCAGACCTGGACATGGTAGCGGCCTACGGGCGCGAGCTGGAACATGAAGTAGAAGGACGCCACTTCCAGCACCCGGATCTTGGCGAGGCCGAGCATGGCGGCCACCGTTTCGATCGCGGGCCGGGTCAGCCAGCCTTCCTGCTCCTGCGCCCGCCACAAGAGGGGGATCACCGCGGAGGCCTGACGTCCCTCGGGATATTTGCCGAGCTGCGCCTGCGCCCATTCCAGGTTCGCCGGGCTGAACGCGAAGCTCTCGGGCTGCTCGTGATGAAGGCGGCGTAACATCAGCGATCGATCTCCCCGAACACCACGTCGAGCGAGCCGAGGATGGCCGACACGTCGGCGAGCTGATGCCCCCGGCAGATGTGGTCCATGGCCGCGAGGTGCGGATAGCCCGGCGCGCGCAACTTGGCGCGGTAGGGTTTGTTGCTGCCGTCGGCGACCAGATAGACGCCGAATTCGCCCTTGGGGGCCTCGACCGCGGCGTAGATCTCGCCGGCCGGCACGTGGAACCCTTCGGTATAGAGCTTGAAGTGGTGGATGAGCGCCTCCATCGAGGTCTTCATCTCCGACCGCTTCGGCGGGGCGAGCTTGCCGCGGTGGATCACCGGCTCGCCCTTGCATTTATCAAGCTTCTCAAGGCACTGCTTGATGATCTTCACGCTCTCCCGCATCTCTTCCATGCGGCAGAGATAGCGGTCGTAGCAGTCGCCGTTCTTGCCGAGCGGGATCTGGAACTCCATTTCGTCATAGCACTCGTAGGGCTGCGCGCGGCGCAGGTCCCAGGCGAGTCCCGACCCGCGCACCATCACGCCGGAAAAGCCCCAGGCCTGGGCCTCTTCCTTGGTGACGACGGCGATGTCGACATTGCGCTGCTTGAAGATGCGATTGTCGGTCAGCAGGCCCTCGAGGTCGTCGCAGGTCTGCAGGAACGGGTCGCACCACTTCAGAATGTCTTCGCAAAGCTGCGGCGTCAGATCCTGATGCACGCCGCCCGGCCGGAAGTAGGCGGCGTGAAGCCGCGCTCCGCTGGCGCGCTCATAGAACACCATCAGCTGCTCGCGCTCTTCGAACCCCCAGAGCGGCGGCGTCAGCGCGCCCACGTCCATGGCCTGGGTGGTGACGTTGAGCAGGTGATTCAGGATCCGCCCGATCTCGCAGTAGAGCACGCGGATCAGCTGGGCGCGGCGCGGAACCTCGACGCCGACCAGACGCTCGATCGCGAGGCACCAGGCATGCTCCTGGTTCATCGGGGCCACGTAGTCGAGCCGGTCGAAATAGGGGAGGTTCTGGAGGTAGGTGCGGCTCTCCATCAGCTTTTCGGTGCCGCGATGCAGCAGCCCGATATGCGGATCGACCCGTTCCACCACTTCGCCGTCCAGCTCCAGCACCATGCGCAGCACGCCATGCGCGGCCGGGTGCTGGGGGCCGAAGTTGATGTTGAAGTTGCGGATGCGCTGTTCGGGGGTCTGGAAGTCGGTGCCGTCCATCATTTCGCCCCCGCTTTCTGGTCGCCGGGAAGGATGTATTCCGCGCCCTCCCACGGGCTCATGAAGTCGAACTGCCGGTAGTCCTGGGTCAGCTTCACCGGCTCGTAGACCACGCGCTTGGCTTCCTCGTCGTAGCGGACCTCGACATAGCCCGTGGTCGGGAAGTCCTTGCGCAGCGGATGCCCCCGGAACCCGTAATCGGTCAGGATGCGGCGCAGGTCGGGATGGCCGGAGAACAGGATGCCGTACATGTCGAACACCTCCCGCTCGAACCAGTCGGCGGAGGGGTGAAGGTCGAAGATCGACGGCGCGATCTCATCCTCGCGCACCCTGGCCTTGAGCCGGATCCGCAGATTCTGGCGCATCGACAGGAAGTGATAGACCAGATCGAAGCGCTGCTCGCGCCCGGGCCAGTCGACCCCGGTGATGTCGATCATCGTGGTGAACTGGCAGGCGGGATCGTCGCGCAGGAACTTCACCGCGTCGGGGATCTTGTCGAGCGAAACCATCACGGTCAGTTCGCCCACGGCGATTTCGAATGAAATCACCGCCTCGGGCAGCCGCGCTTCCATGAGCGCGGCGATCTCTGCAAGAGCTTCGGACATCGGCTGGGCGTCTCCCTGGCTCGTTGAGGTCCGCCCGCTCAGCGGGCGATCACCCCGGTGCGCCTGATCTTTCTCTGAAGCTGAAGGATGCCGTAAAGCAGCGCCTCCGCCGTGGGCGGGCAGCCGGGCACGTAGATGTCCACCGGCACGACCCGGTCGCAGCCGCGCACGACCGAGTAGGAATAGTGATAATAGCCGCCGCCATTGGCGCAGGAGCCCATGGAGATGACGTAGCGCGGCTCCGGCATCTGGTCGTAGACCTTGCGCAGCGCCGGGGCCATCTTGTTGGTCAGCGTGCCAGCGACGATCATCACGTCCGACTGGCGCGGGGAGGCGCGGGGCGCGAAGCCGAACCGCTCCACGTCGTAGCGCGGCATGGAGGTATGCATCATCTCCACCGCGCAGCAGGCCAGCCCGAAGGTCATCCAGAACAGCGAGCCGGTGCGCGCCCAGTTGATCAGGTCGTCGGCGGAGGTGAGCAGGAAGCCCTTGTCGGCCAGTTCGTCCGACAGGTTGCGGGCGAAGACGTCCTTGTCGGCGCCGGCGGCGGCCGGGGACGCGACGGAGGCGCGGGCGGCCGGGACCATCTCGCCGCCGAACGCGGCGGTCTTGGCCTCGGTCCCCTGCCCGGTCGGGGTCACTGCCATTCCAGAGCTCCCTTCTTCCATTCGTAGGCGAAGCCGATGGTGAGCACCCCGAGGAAGATCAGCATCGACCAGAAGCCGAACAGCCCGACATCCTGGAAGGCGACCGCCCAGGGGAACAGGAACGCGACCTCGAGGTCGAAAATGATGAACAGGATCGACACGAGGTAGAAGCGCACGTCGAATTTCATGCGGGCGTCGTCGAAGGCGTTGAAGCCGCATTCGTAGGCGGAGATCTTCTCGGCGTCCGGCCGGCGCACCGCGAGGACCACGGCCGCGAGGATCAGCACGAGGCCCAGCCCGATGGCGAGCCCAAGGAAGACCAGGATCGGAAGATATTCGCGCAGCAGGTCGTCCATGGGGCCCTCCCGCTGGCCGCGGACGGGGGCGCCGACCTCGGCGCGCGTCCCGGCGTTCCAGACGGGGCCACGTCTATAGCCGCGTCGCGGCGAGGTCAACAAAGGCGGACCGGCCTGTCGGCCGCGAATCCGGGGGGGAATCGGGTGGATTGTCCGGATCTGCGGCGGCAAGTCGCTGAAAACAGGCTCGAATCGGCAGGGGTTGTTGGTATGCGGTTGCATGCCGCGGCTGTGCTGCGGTGCGAAAGGCCGCGCCGGAACGCGGCAGGACTTCCTGGGGCCGAAGCGCGGGACTCAACGACAACAGCGACTGCCTGACATCTTCACGCTCTAGGCTTGGGACCCATAATCAGGATTCCCATTTTGTCGGCGGCGTGATTCAAACTCCCTGAAGGGAGATGTCATGTCCGCAGACTGCTTCTGGCTGACCGAGGACCAGTTCGCCCGCCTTGCGCCGCCATTGCCAAACGATACGCGCGGCGTGCCGCGGGTGGATGACCGGCGCGTGATCAGCGGCATCGTGCATGTGCTGCGCTCCGGCTGCCGCTGGAAGGACGCGCCCGCCTGCTACGGACCGTACAAGACCCTCTGCAACCGCTTTGTCTGCTGGGCGGCCAAGGGGGTCTGGGAAGACGCCTTCGCCCGCCTCGCGGCGGAGGGCGGCCCGCCGGCGGCGCCGATGATCGACGCGACCCATGTGAAGGCGCATCGCTCGGCGGCGGGCGGAAAAGGGGGGCCGAGGCGCAGGCCATAGGTCGGTCGCGCGGAGAGCGCACCCCCAAGATCCACGCGGCGGTCGATGAGCGAGGGCGGCCACGGCGGCTGATCGTGCGTCCCGGACATCGGGGCGACGCGCCGGTGGCCGCCGAGTGGGTGGACGGCTTCGCGCCCTCGATGCGCCTGGCGGACGCGGCCTGCGACAGCAATTCCCTTCGCAGCGCCCTGATCGAACGCGGCACGCTGCCCGTCATCCCCAACAACCCGACGCGCAACAACAAGCACCCGTTCGACCGTCGAGCCTATCGGGCGAGGAACGTCGTCGAACGCACGTTCTCCCGGCTCAAGGACTGGCGACGCATCGCAACCCGCTACGCAAGCTGGCTCGCAGCTATCTCGCCGCCGTCTGCATCGCCGCGACCGTCTCTTGCCGGTTATGAGGCCCGAGCCTAGCGCATCAACGGAGACCAGATGCATCCCACGAACCCAGGCGAGATCCGCCCCCGGCAAGATCCGCGACGACGGCGGAGGCTACGACTTCCTCGATCGGGATCTCTGCCGCGCAGGGATCCACAACCACGCCACCCGGCACGTTCGCCCCGTCACCGACGAGACGCCGAACGCGCTGAACCGGGTCCTGGCCACGCCCTGGCGGATCAACGGCTGGGTTCCGCGCATTCGAAAGCGGCATGGAGATCGGGAACCTCCCCTACTTCGACAACACGCCGGTCCGCCCGAAATCCGACGAGGATTGGGAGGCCATTTCGGTTCAGGAGAAGACCGACTGGAAGCAGGAGCCGTCGCTCGTCCACGGGGCCGATGCGCGCCTGGAGAGACGCAGGAAGAGCGTCGCGGCCAAGCGGAACATCGCCCTGCTTTCACCCGTTCCCGGAATTCCCCGGCTCAACACGGCTGAGATGGGGGCGGCGCAGGTGAGAGACAACGCTCTCTCCCTCCCAAGCCCCGCCGCCCGAGCCGGCCCCCGCTGCAACCCGCGCGCCGCGTCCGCGCTGCGGGCCGGGCGGCGCGCCCGGGCGCCCGGCCCGCGGCGCCTGCGCGCCCTCAGGCCCCGACGCTGAGCTCGCCCAGCACGCGCGCCCAGGACCGCGCGCCTTTGCGAAAACTCTCCATGTCGTATTTCTCGTTGGGCGAGTGGATGCCGTCGTCATCGTTGCCGAAACCGATCAGCAGCGACTGCATGCCCAGAAGCCGCTGGAAATGCCCCGCGATGGGGATCGAGCCGCCGCAGCCGATGAAGGCCGCGTCATTCTCCCATTCCGCCGACAGCGCCGTGCGCGCGGCCTCGAATTCCGGCGCGGTCACGTCCATCACCACCGCCGGCGACGAGCCGTGGCGCTTGAACTCCACCTCGCAATCGCCGGGGACCATGGCCTCGACCATCGTGCGCAGGCTGGCCCGGATCTTCTCGGGGTCCATGCGCGACACCAGGCGGCACGACAGTTTGGCCGAGGCCCGCGCCGCGATCACCGTCTTGAAGCCCTCGCCGGCATAGCCGCCGGTGATGCCGTTGAACTCGCAGGTCGGGCGCGACCAGATCTGCTCCAGCGCCGTGCGGCCCGTCTCGCCGGCGGGGGTGGCGAGGCCGACGGCGCCGAGGAATTCCGCGTCGGAGAAGGGCAGCGCCGCCCACTGCGCGGCGAGTTCGGGCGAGAGCTCGTCCACGTCGTCGTAGAAGCCGGGGATGGTCACGCGGCCGTCCTCGTCATGCAAGGACGCGAGGATCCTGGTCAGCACCCGGATCGGGTTGGCGGCGGCGGAGCCGTACATGCCCGAATGCAGGTCGCGGTCGGCCGCCTTGATGGTGATCTCCTCTCCCATCAGCCCGCGCAGCATGGTCGAGATCGCCGGGGTCCGGCGGTCGAACATGCCGGTGTCGCAGATCAGGGCGAGATCGCGGGTCAGTTCCTCGCGATTCGCCTCCAGGAAGGGGATCAGGGAGGGCGAGCCCGATTCCTCCTCGCCCTCGAACAGGATCGAGATCCTGGCGGGCAGGGTCCCGGTCTCGGCCTTCCAGGCGCGGCAGGCCTCGATGAAGGTCATCAGCTGGCCCTTGTCGTCGGCGGCGCCGCGGGCGCGGATCACGCGGCGCCCGTCAGGCAGGGTCTCGACCGAGGGCGCGAAGGGATCGGCGTTCCAGAGGTTGAGCGGGTCGACCGGCTGCACGTCGTAGTGGCCGTAGAACAGCAGCGACGGGCCGGCGGCGTCGAGGGCGGCGAGCGCGTCGCCATGGGCCACGACCATCGCGTGACCGGGGGTGGGGCGGATTTCGGCGGCGAAGCCGAGGCTGCTCAGCTCGTCGGCGAGCCAAGCGGCGGCCTCGGCGCAATCGGCCTTGTAGGCGGGATCGGTGGAGATCGACTGGAAGCGGAGCAGCGCGAACAGGCGGTCGACGGCGGCGTCGAGATCGGCGTCGAGCCGGTCGAGAACGGCAGGCAGGGCGGGATGGGACATGACGCGCTCCGGGGCGTTGGGATGGGGACGTTGGGTTGGGGGCGTGGGATCGCAGGGGGGAGGCGGCCGGAAGGCCGGGATCGGGGCGGAGCGTGGCGCCGGGCGCGAGGCTTGGCAACCGGGGCGCCGGCCTGACGCGTGGGCGGGGACGAGCTCGGGTCGCGCGGTCGGGAGGGGATCGGCGCGGCGGCGATTTTTGCATGATGTCG
>NZ_JBSRTQ010000101.1:0-16166 GCF_055129145.1 Albimonas sp.
CATCAATGAGCGTTTCATTCTGAACTTCTTCCCCGCACGCCCCTGTCAGACGGCTTGCCGCCAAGGTCGCGCTGTCATCATGAACCGTGACTGAACGGATCGGCAGGATCCATTCGGTCACGGACAAGAAAAAACGCCCCGCGAGCCGGAGCTCGCGAGGCGTTGGTCGGCGGCCGGGGTCGGGCCCTAGAAGACGCCCGACAGAACGCTGGCGATCAGGCCGGTGGCGATGGCGACCAGGACGATGTCATTGCCGGCGTGGACATAGCGATAGCCGCGCGGGGCTGGACGCAGGCCGTAAACATAGGGGTCCCGGACTTAGTTGTTGCGTTAGCTGGCGGGCAGGTAGTGGCCGCGCTGCCAGCGCTGGCTGTAATAGCGCGGCTCGACCCGATAGTAGCCGTAGCTGGGAGCATACCAGTAGCCGTTGCGCGCGCCGCGGTAGTCGCGGAAGTCGTTGCGGCCGCGCCACCAGTCGCGGTTGTTGCGGTCCCAACGCTGGTCGCGGCGGAAGTCCCGACGGTCATCGCGGCGCTCGTAGCGGAAGTCGCGTCGGTCGTCGCGCCGGTCCTGACGGAATTCACGACGGTTGTCGTAGTCGCCCTGGCGCCAGTCCCGACGATCATTCCTGCGCTCCTGTCGGAAGTCGCGGCGATCGTCACGGCGGTCCTCCCGATAGTCGCGCCGGTTCTCGCGCCGATCGCCGCGGTTCTGGGCCTCGGCGGCCATGGGGGCGGCCAGCGCCAGCACCAGTCCGACCGCCGCGGCCTTGGTAAAGCGGTTCATGATCACTCTCCTGCTGAGGGTCGGCGACGGAAAACCGGATCCGGCCCGTTAATCATGGCTCAAAATCCGTCGCGGGGGATGAACTCGGCCTGAACGGGGGTGTCAGGTTTTTCGGCTGCGCGACCAGCCGCCATTGCGCTCTCCCGCCAATCCACCCACCTGTGATCGACCACACAGGACGCCCGCATGACCGCTCCGATCGAACTCTGGTACTGGCCCACGCCCAACGGCTGGAAGATCTCCATCGCGCTGGAGGAGATGGGGCTGCCCTACGACCTCCGCCTGGTGAACATCGGCAAGGGGGAGCAGTTCGCCCCGGATTTCCTCAAGCTCTCGCCCAACAACCGGATGCCGGCGATCGTCGATCCGGAAGGGCCGGACGGGGCGCCCATCTCGGTGTTCGAGAGCGGGGCGATCCTGCAATATCTCGCCCGCAAGACCGGCAAGTTTTATGGCGAGACCGAGCGGGACCGCGTCGAGGTCGACCAGTGGCTGATGTGGCAGATGGGCGGCGTCGGGCCGATGGCGGGGCAGGCGCATCATTTCCTCGCCGCCGCCCCGGCGATGGATCCGCCGCAGGTGCTGCCCTACGCCCAGACGCGCTACCGCAACGAGGTCGCACGGCTTTACGGCGTGCTGGAGACGCGGCTGGCGGACCGGGATTATGTGGCGGGCGACTTCTACTCCATCGCCGACATGGCGATTTTTCCGTGGGCGAGCCTGTGGGAGAAGCAGGAGCAGGATCTGGCCAAGACCCCGCGGATGGCCGCGTGGCTGGAGCGGCTGGCGGCCCGGCCCGCGGTGGACAAGGGCCGCAACCTCGCGATCGAGCTGCGCGGGGCGCCCGCCGCGGGGGCGAGCAAGGTGCTCTACGGCCAGCCGGGGCGGTAGGGCCTGAGCCGGGATCAGGCCGGGCTCAGGCCTCGGGCGCCGGTTCGGCGGGGCTCCCGGCGAGCGGCGTCGGGTGGGGGCGCGGGTCTTTCTCGGGGATGAAGAAACTGGCGGTGCAGCGCACGCAGAGCGTGCCGTCGGAATCGCGCAGGTCGCCCTCGAGGAACAGGACCGAGCGGCCGCGGCGCAGGAGCCGGGCCTCGGTGGTCAGGGGGCCGGGGCGCACGCCGCGCAGGAACTGGGTGGTGATGTCCACCGTCACCCCGAAGCGGCCGGTGGCGGCCCCGACCAGCGGGCCGAAGGTGTCGTCGATCATCGCGGTCAGGATGCCGCCCTGGATGACGCCGGCGGGGTTGCGGAACTCCGGCTTGCCGTCGAAGGCGAGGCGCAGGGTCATCGCCTCGCGGTCATAGGCGACGAAAGTCCAGCCGAGCAGCTGCGAGGCGGGCGAGGGCGTGCGGCTCGCGAAGGGATTTTCGGTGGGGGCGTCGACGGTGATTTCGGCGGTCATGCGGGTTCCTGGCAGGCGTCTCGGGCAGGGCGATCAGGCCGCGGCGCGCCCGTTGGGTCAACCGGCGGCCTTGTCGCGGCGTGATGCGGGACGCGCCGCCCCGGGCCGCGCGCCCTGCCATCGCTTGTCCTGACGGCCGGAAAATGAATCGAAAGCGGTTGCCCTCCCGTCGCCGGCGCGACATGCTCGCGACCTGCGCTCCGAGGCTCCGCCGACGTCTTTCACGGGGGGCTTTCGGGTGACTTCGGAGCGCGCCGGATCGAGGGGAGAACGGCTTGGGGGCGGGACGGTGATGGCGTCCGACCGCGCGATGCGGATCGAAACGCGCGCTCATGAGCGCGCGGAGGCGGCGTCGTCGGTTCCGTTGCTCGAGGTTCGGGGCCTGGGCGTGCGCTTCGGCGACCGCCGCACCGGCATCGAGGTCGTGTCCGGCGTCGATTTTCATCTCAACCGCGGCGAGACGCTGGCCATCGTCGGCGAAAGCGGCTCGGGCAAGACCGTGTCGGGCAAGGCCCTGCTGCGCATCCTGCCCAAGGGCGCGCATGTGTCCTCGGGGACCGCGATGTTCTGCGGGCGCGCGGGCGAGACCCCGCGCGATCTGCTGTCGCTCAGCCGGTCGGACATGCGCAAGGTGCGCGGCGGGCGGATTTCGATGATCTTTCAGGAGCCGATGAGCTCGCTGTCGCCGCTGCACACCATCGGCGACCAGACGCTGGAGGCGGTGCGCCTGCACACCCCCCTGCGCGGGGCGGCGGCGAAGGCCCGCTGCCTCGAGGTCTTCGACCAGGTGGGCTTCCCGGATCCCGAGCGCGCCTACGGCGCCTATCCGTTCGAGCTGTCGGGCGGGCTGCGCCAGCGGGCGATGATCGCGATGGCGCTGGTCTGCGGGCCGGACCTGATGATCGCCGACGAGCCGACCACGGCGCTCGACGTGACCACCCAGGCCCAGGTGCTCGACCTGATCAAGCGGCTGCAGGCGGATCTGGGGCTCGCGGTGATCCTGGTGACCCATGACCTCGGCGTGGTGGCCAACATGGCAGACCGCGTGGTGGTGATGCGCAAGGGACGGGTGGTGGAGACGGGGTCGACCGCCGACATCCTCGAACATCCCGGCCATGGCTACACCCGCGCCCTGATCGCGGCTGCGCCGGAGCTGCCGGTGGGCAAGCCCGTGCATCACGGCGGGGCGCCCGACCCGATCTTCTGGGCGCGCGGCCTGTCGAAGACCTATGAGGGCCGCCGGTCCGGCTTCGGCGCCCCGGCCCCGTCGATCAAGGCGGTGCAGGACGTGGCGCTCGCCGTCGGACGGGGCGAGACCCTGGCCGTGGTCGGGGAAAGCGGCTCGGGCAAATCCACCATCGCCAAGCTGATGCTGCGGGCGGAGGAGCCCGATGCCGGCGCCGAGGTCGGCTTCAAGGGCGCCGACGGGCAGGTGGTGGACGTGACCGCTTTGCGCGGCGCCGCGCTGAAGGCGTTCCGCGCCCGGGTCCAGATCGTGTTCCAGGACCCCTACGCCTCCCTCAGCCCGCGCATGGCGGTGATGGACATCCTGACCGAGCCGCTGCGCGTCCACGATCGCGGCGCCGACCGCGAGCGTCGCGAGCGCGCCGCCGAGATGATGCGCAAGGTCGGCCTTTCCCCCGAGCACCTCAGCCGCTTCCCCCATGCCTTCTCCGGCGGGCAGCGGCAGCGCATCTCCATCGCGCGGGCGCTGATGCTGGAGCCGGAGCTGCTGGTCTGCGACGAGCCGACCTCCGCGCTCGACGTCTCGGTGCAGGCGCAGGTGCTGGCGCTGCTCAAGGAGCTGCGCGACGAGATGGGGCTGAGCTATCTGTTCATCTCCCATGACCTGACGGTCGTCGCCGATCTCGCGGACCGGGTGGCGGTGATGCGCCGCGGCCGGATCGTGGAGCAGGGGCCGGCGACATTGCTGTTCGAAAACCCGCAACATCCCTATACTCGCGCCCTGATCGCCGCGTCGCCGGAGCCCGACCTCAGCCGTCGGCTTGATCTGGCGGCCGTGGCGCGCGGGGCCGGCGCGCCCGACACCTGGCCCGAGCCGTTCGCCTATTCGGGCGACGCGGCCCCGGGCCTGCTGGAAGTCGCCCCCGGACATTTCGTAAGGTGCGCCGCATGACCCTGTTTCTCCGCCCTTCACGCCACGATCGCCCTCGCCCGGGACGGCGCCTTCGCCTCGCGGCGCTGGCGGGGCTCGCGGCGCTGGCGCTGGCGCTGGGCGCGCCCGAGCGGGTCATGGCCCAGGTCGAGGTGCAGGAAAGCCCGGCGCTGGCCGAGGCCGTGGCCAGCGGCGCGCTGCCCCCGGCGGCCGGGCGGGTCCCGTCCGAGCCGCTGATCGTCGACCTCGAAGCCAAGGGCCGGGATTTCGGCACGCAGGGCGGCACGATCCGCACCATCTTCACCCGCTCGCGCGATATCCGCTACATGGTGGTCTACGGCTACGCCCGGCTGGTGGGCTGGACCCAGGACTACGTGCTCGCCCCCGACATCCTGCGCGCGGTGGAGGTGGAGGACGGGCGGATCTTCACCCTGCATCTGCGCAAGGGCCACAAATGGTCCGACGGGGCGCCGTTCACCACCGAGGATTTCCGCTACTGGTGGGAGGACGTGGCCAACAACCCCGAGCTCTCCCCCTCCGGCCCGCCCGAGCTGATGATCGTCGAAGGCCAGCCGGCCAGGGTCGCCATCGCGTCGGAGACCGAGATCCGCTTCGAATGGCCGTCGCCCAACCCGCGTTTCCTGCCGGCGCTGGCCGATGCGCGGCCGCCGTTCATCTATCGGCCGTCGCATTACATGAAGGCCTATCACGCGAAATACGCGGATGTGGACAAGCTCGCCGACCTGATGCGGCGCACCAAGTCGCGCAACTGGGCGCAGCTCCACAACAAGATGGACAACATGTACAACTTCGACAATCCGGAGCTGCCGACCCTGCAGCCCTGGATCAACCGGTCGGAGTCGAACGGCCAGCGCTACATCCTGACCCGCAACCCGTTCTATCACCGCGTCGACGCGAAGGGCGTGCAGCTGCCCTACGCCGACAAGGTCGAGGCGGAGATCGCGGCCGGCGGCCTCGTCGCGTCCAAGGTCACGCTGGGCGAAAGCGACCTGCAGGTGCGCTCGCTGACTTTCTCGGATGCGCCGGTGCTCAAGAAGGGCGAGGCGACGGGCGACTATTCGACCTATCTGTGGCTGAACGGCGCGGGGGCGGAGATCGCGCTCTATCCCAACCTCAACTATGAGGACGAGGCGTTCCGCGACCTGTTCCGCACCGCCGATTTCCGCCGCGCCCTGTCGCTGGCGGTGGACCGCAAGGCGATCAACAAGTCGCTCTATTACGGGCTCGCGAAGGAGCGCGCGGTGGCGCCGCTGGAGCGCAGCCCGTTCTACACCGACGCCCGCGCCCATGCCTGGGCGAATTACGATCCCGACAAGGCCTCGGCGATTCTGGACGGGCTGGGCCTCGGCCAGCGCGACGGCGACGGCACCAGGCTGCTGCCCGACGGTCGGCGGCTGGAGATCGTGGTCGAGAGCGCCGGCGAGCGGAACGCGGAATCCGACGCGCTGGAGCTGGTGGCCGAAAGCTGGCGGGAGATCGGGGTCAAGCTGGTCTACCGGCCGCTCGACCGGGACATCCTGCGCAACTCGGCCTATCAGGGGGCGGCGATGATGCCGGTCTGGTATGGCTGGAACAACGGCATCCCGACGCCGGAGACGCCGCCGGACGACCTCGCCCCCGTGGATCAGGCCAATTTCTCCTGGCCGATGTGGGGGCAGCATTTCCAGACCCGCGGCCTGGCCGGAGAGCCGCCGGCGATCCCCGAGGCGAAACGGCTGCTGGAGCTGCACAAGGCCTGGACCGATGCGCCCGACGAGGCCGGGCGCGCGGCGGCGTGGAACGAGATGCTCGACATCCATGCCGACCAGGTCTTCGCCATCGGCCTGGTTTCGGCCGCGCCGCAGCCGATCATCGTGTCGAACCAGCTGCATAACGTGCCCAAGCAGGCGGTGTGGACCTGGGATCCGGGCGCCCATATGGGCGTGCATCGCATGGACGAGTTCTTTTTCAGCCCGTGACCTGCGCCCCCCGCCTTCCGCCCGCCGCGTCGCCGCGGCGCTTCGCCCGGGATGCCGGGACGGACGCTCGGCCTGCGGCCGTCGCCCCGCCCGCCATCCCATCTGGCGTTTCGCTCCGCTCGCGCCGCGGGAGGGGCTGAACTCATGCTCGGCTACGCCATCCGCCGCTTCTGGACGATGATCTGGACCCTGCTGCTGGTCTCGATCCTGATCTTCTGGATCGTCAACCTGCCGCCCGGCGACGTGCTGACCAACCAGATCCAGCAGCTCCAGGCCTCGGGAGAGGCGGCGTCGGTGTCCAAGGCCCGGTTCCTGATGCAGGAATACGCGCTCGACCGTCCGATGTGGGAGCAATACCTGATCTGGATGGGGTTCTGGCCGGGGCCGCACGGGTTCTCGGGCATCCTCCAGGGGGATCTGGGCTGGTCGTTCGAGCTCGACAAGCCGGTGGGCGAGGTGGTGGGCGAGGCGCTGTGGATGACCATCGCGCTCAACGCCTTCGCCATCGTCTTCGTCTACGTGGTGGCGCTGCCGCTGGGGGCGATCGCGGCGGTGAAGGCCAACACCTGGGTCGACTATCTGGCGACCTTCGTGGGCTATATCGGGCTGGCCACGCCGAATTTCCTGCTGGCGCTGATCCTCTACCACAAGGGCGCGCAATGGTTCGGACTGCCGGTGGGCGGCCTGATGGGCAAGGAATATTCCGACCAGCCGATGAGCTTCGAGAAGCTGGGCGACATCCTTGTGCACATGCTGGTGCCGATCATCGTCATCGGCACCTCGGGCATGGCGGCGATGGTGCGCCGGCTGCGGGCCAACCTGCTCGACGAGCTGGGCAAGCCTTACGTCACGACGGCGCAGGCCAAGGGGGTGGGGCGGGTGCAGACGGTGGTGAAATACCCGCTGCGCATGGCGCTGAACCCGTTCGTCGCCGATATCGGCAACCTGCTGCCGAGCCTCGTCTCCGGATCGGTGCTGGTGTCGCTGGTGATGGGGCTGCAGACCATCGGGCCGATCCTGCTGTCGGCGCTGCGCAGCCAGGACTATTTCCTCTCGGGGTTCATCCTGCTCTTCGTCTCGGTGCTGACGCTGGCGGGGATGCTGGTGTCG
Source organism: Albimonas sp. (assembly GCF_055129145.1). Taxonomy (NCBI): domain Bacteria; kingdom Pseudomonadati; phylum Pseudomonadota; class Alphaproteobacteria; order Rhodobacterales; family Paracoccaceae; genus Albimonas; species Albimonas sp. Next base: position 7,394 of record NZ_JBSRTQ010000101.1, read on the forward strand.
GACCTGCTGCTGGCGGTGCTCGACCCGCGGATCCGCTTCTCGGGGAGGCGGCGATGACCGATGAGCGCGAGTCCGACCGGCTGGCCGGCGACCCCCATGCGCTGGGCGGGGGCGAGGGCGGCGATCTGGGCGGGCGGCCGGGGCACTGGATCTCGGAGGAGCCCTGGGACGCCGAAAGCGACCTTCAGGCGCTGGACCGCAAAGACCTCGACGCCTCGACCACCACGCTGATCTGGCGGCGGTTCACCCGCAACAAGCTGGCGGTGATCTCGGGCCTGTTCCTGCTGATGATGTATCTGATGCTGCCGGTGGCGGGGTTCTTCGCGCCCTATGCGCCGCAGGCCCGCAACACCGACGCGATCTACGCGCCCCCGCAGGAGGTGAGCTTCTTCGAGGCCGGGCATTTCATGGTGACCTATCCGACGGTCTCCGAGATCGACATGGCGACCTTCCAGCCGCGCTTCACCGCGGATTATTCCGATCCGCGCCCGGTGCGCTGGCTGAGCTTCTGCGGCGACACCTGGACGCTTCTGGGCCTCTTCGACACCAGCTTCCGGCTGCTGTGCCCGCCCGAGGGCTCGGATTTCTACCTGATCGGCGCGGACCGGCTGGGGCGGGACCTGTTCTCGCGCGTGCTGCACGGGGCGCAGCTGTCGCTGACCGTGGGGCTGATCGGGGTGACCATCAGTTTCGGCATCGGCATGGTGCTGGGCGGCTTCGCGGGGTATTTCGGCGGGTGGCTGGACGCGTGCGTGCAGCGCTCGATCGAGATCATCCGCTCGATGCCGGAACTGCCGATCTGGCTGGCGCTGTCGGCGGCGATCCCCGCCAACTGGGGGCCGGTGGCGGTGTTCTTCATGATTTCGGTGATTCTGGGGCTGCTGGACTGGCCGGGGCTGGCGCGCGCGGTGCGCTCCAAATTCCTGTCGCTGCGGGAAGAAGACTACGTGCGGGCGGCGGAGCTGATGGGCGCCTCCACCAGTCGAATCGTGGCGAGCCACATGATGCCGAATTTCATGTCGCATCTGGTGGCCTCGGCGACGCTGTCGATCCCGACGATGATCCTGGGCGAGACGGCCTTGTCGCTGCTCGGCCTCGGCTTGCGGCCGCCGGCGGTGAGCTGGGGGCTGATGCTCAACGACGCGCTGGATCTGACGGCGGTGGAGATCTATCCGTGGCTGCTGGCCCCGATGATCCCGGTGATCCTGGTTGTGCTGGCCTTCAACTTTCTGGGCGACGGGCTTCGCGACGCGCTCGACCCCTATTCCTGAACCCCGGCGAGGGGAGCCGCGCGACGGCCGTCCCTTGGGTTGCCGCGAGGCGCCCGCGCGGCGTTGCGGCGGAGGCGCTTGCGGGACCGGGGCCGGGCTCAGAGGTCGGCGAGGATCATCCGCGCGGTTTCCGCGGCCCCGTCGGCGCGCAGGGGGGCGGCGATGCGGGGGCCCACGGCCAGCGCCGCGACCCGGTCGGCGAGGCCCTGCGGCGTGAGGTCTCCGATGCGGGCGGCGGCGAGGCCCGGGAGGTTCGCGAAAGCCTGCGCCCGGATCAGCTGTTCGCGCTCGCCGCCCTCTTCCATCGGGACCAGCAGGGCGGGGGTGGGCGACAGCGCCGCCTCCACCGCCGTGTTGTAGCCGGCGAGGCTGACGGAGACGGCGGCGCGGGCCATCATGTCGCGGTAGTCGGGCCGGGCGGGTTCCGCCGTGACGGGGCCGAGCGCGGCGAGCCGGGCGGATTCCGCCGCCGCATCTGCGCCGCCGACCAGCAGGCGCCAGGGCAGCGGGGACAGGGCGGCGGCCCGCGCCGCCATCTCCAGCAAAGCCCGCCCGATGGCGCCGCCGCCGGTGGCGACCAGCACCTCGCCGCGGCCGGGGCCGCCGAGCGAGACGGGGGGCGAGGCGGGGGGCGAGGCGGACGGGGGCGGGGCGCAGACATAGCCGGTGTAGCGCAGCGGCAGGCCGGTGGGCGCGGGTCCGCCGTCGGGGCCAGGCCAGCTCGCCTCCAGCGGGATCGCGGCGGGGTCGCCATGCACGAACACCGCGCGGAACGGGGCGAGGGCGGCGACGGTGCGCGCCACGCGCCCAGGCGCCGAGGGCGGCTCCAGCACGTCGCGGATCGAGACATAGGCTGGCGCGCCCGGCGGCATCGCCTCAAGCGCCGTCTCGAATTCGGGGGCGAGGCTGCGGCGTCCGAAGGGGTGCAGCTCCGCCACCAGCGCGTCGGGGACGGCGTTTCTCAGGATCGCTGCGATGCGGGCGCGACGGTCGGCATAGTCCTCGGGGCCGGCGGGGGCGCCGTCGGCGCGCCGCAGGTTGCGATAGTCGAGACCGTCGGACATCAGCGGCGGCAGCTGGCGCAGATCGACCCCGGCCGCGTCCACATGCGCAAGGGGGCGGCCGCCGGAGATCACCAGCGTCTCGGCCCCTGCCTCCGCCGCCGCCCGGGCCAGCGCCAGCGTGCGGACCAGGTGGCCGGAGCCCATCAGGTGCGTGACCAGGTAGGCGATCCGCGGGCGGGTCATTTCGGGACCAGCTTTTCGGGCTTTCCGACGGCGGCGGGGCGGCCCGCGACCATCGTCACCGGGTGCACGGCGGCGCGCTTGATCCGGAACGGCTCCGGGCCGCGATATGCCCAGCCGGTGGCCAACGCCAGCAGCGCCCGCATCACGCCGCGATGGCACACGATCAGCGCCGGACCGTCCAGTTCCGACAGCACCGCCGCGGCGCGGGTCGCGACCATCGCCGGGCTCTCGCCGCCGGGGGGCTGGAAATCCCAGCCCCAGTCCTCGACCGGGCGATAGGGGCAGGCGGGGTCGGCGAGCAGATCGGCGCCGATCGCGCCCTCCCATTCGCCCATGCTGCTCTCCACCAGCCGCGGGTCGAAGCGGATCGGCGCGTCGCCGGCGAGCGCGCGCGCGGTCTCCATCGCCCGGCCGAGCGGCGAGCAGACCACCGGCAGGCCACGCCAGCGCGGCGGCAGGGCGACGCCGGTCAGCGCCGCGCGCGAGGCGGCGGAGAGGGGGATGTCGGTGCGCCCCTGCAGGCGGCCGGCCTCGTTCCACCCGGTGGGGAAGTGGCGCAGGAGGCCGATTTCGAACGGGACGGTCATCTTGGGGCGCCTTCGATCAGGGGGAGGAGGAGGGCGCGGAGGCGCGCGGCGGCGGCGGAGAGCCCGTGGCGGGCGATCAGATGGGCGCGGGCGGCGGTGCGCGCACGTGCCAGCCCCGGGGGGGCGGAGAGCACGGCGGCCAGCGCGGCGGCATAGGCGCCGGGCGCGTCGGGGTCGGGGAGGGGGAGCCCTCCGGCCTCGGGCGGGACGAGGACATGGGCCGGGCCGGGGCGGTTTTCGGCGAGGCAGGGGAGGCCGGCGGCCTGCGCCTCGAGGTAGACCATTCCAAACCCCTCGCCGACGCCAGGCCAGGGCAGGAGGTCCGCGGCCTCCATCGCCGCGCGGGTCTGCGCGGGATCGGCGACGGCCCCGTGGAAATGGATGCGGGGGGCGAGGGGGGCGAAGAGCGCTTCGACCTCCGCCCGCGCCGCGCCGTCGCCGAGAATGTCGAGCCGCCAGTCGGGGGCGGAGGCGGGCAGGGCGGCGAGCGCCTCCGCCAGCCGGGCGTAGGAGCAGAGCTTGTCGCCGGGGCGCATCATCGCGACGGCGAGCAGGCGCAGGGGGCCGCCTTGCGCGCGGGGGGCGGGCACGGGGCCGGGATCGACGAAGGGGGGGAGCTCGGCGAACCGGGCGTGGGAGAGGCGGGACAGGCCGGGACGGTCGCGGGGGGTGGACCAGAGCAGGAGGTCGGCTTGCTCCATCGCCGCCTCCGCCGCCGCGGCGAAACCCGCCCAAGCGCCGGTGCGGCGGCGGGGGGAGAGGATGGGCTCGGTGACCACGTAGGGGATCCGCAGCGCGCGGGCGACGGCGGGGCCGACCAGGTCGGGGGCCTTCCAGTAGCAGTGATAGGTGAGCCAGAGCGCGGGGGGCGCGGGGGCGAGCTCGGCGAACAGGCGGGCGGCCTCCGCCTCTCCCGCGGCGATCAGCGCGGCCTGGCGGGCGGGGTCGCCCTGCATGTCGAGGCTGCGCAGCTCGGAGGCGACGAAGGGCGCGAAGCCGGCGCGCTCCAGCGCCTGGAGGGTCAGCCGGGCGATGCGGCGGTCGCCGGACGGGGTCGGGTGCGAGGCCGGCTTCATCGGGGCGTGGAAGGCGATGCGGGGCGGCGGCACGGCGGGGGTCAGGCGCGGAGGGGGGCGGCGGTCATCGCGCGACCGGGTTGGGCGCGGCCGGTTTGGGCGCGGTCGGTTTGGGCGCGATTGCGGCGGGCGCAGCCCGGGCGGGCGCGGCGGGAGGCGTCGCGGGCGCTCGGGCCGAGGCGGCGTCTCCGAGCGCGGCGATCAGGCGGGCGTCGAGCGCGTCGATCCCGGCCTCCATCCCGAATTCGGCTACAAGGCGGGCCCGGGCGGCGCGGGCCTGCGCCGCAGCCGCCTCCCGGGCCGCGGCGATGGCGGCGATGCGGGCGGAGAGCGCGGCCGGATCGCCCGGCGGGACCAGTGCGCCATGCATGCCGTCGGTGATGAATTCGGGGATGGCGGAGACGGCGGTGGTCAGGATCGGCAGCGCCTGGCTCGCCGCCTCCATCAGCACGTTGGGCAGGCCGTCACGGTCCCCGTCCTCGGCGATTTTCGAAGGGAGGACGAAGAGATCCGCCGCCCGCATCTCGGCGATCACCTCGGTCTGGTCGCGTTTTCCAAGCCACTCGATGCGGTCGGCGATGCCGGCGGCCCCGGCCCGGGCGGAAAGCGCGTCCTTCAGCTCGCCGCCGCCGACATGGCGGAAGCGCCAGTCTAGGCCGGGGGGGAGGGCGGCCAGCGCCTCGATCAGGTCGTCATAGCCCTTCTTCGCCACCAGCCGGCCGACCGAGAGCATCCTGAGCGGCGCGTCGGGGGCGCGGGGCGCCCGCTCCGGCGGGGCGGGAAAGCGCGAAAGGTCGAGCCCGTGATAGACCAGCGCCACCCGGCCCGGATCGGGCGCGAGCCCCGCCAGATGCGCCGCGCCGGACCCGGTGCAGGTCACCAGGAACCGGGCGGAGGCGAGTTTCTCGCGCTTCTCCCAGTCCGGGATCGTCCAGATGTCCTTGGCATGGGCCGACACGCCCCAACCCAGGCCCCGCATGTCGGCGGCGTAGCGGGCGACGGAGCCGGGGGTGTGCAGGAAATGGGCGTAGAGGAACCGGGTCCCCACGGGAAGCTCGGCAGCCAGCACGCAGGCCTGGCCGAAGCGGCGGATGCGGTTGACGGTGCGGTCGCGCACGAGGTCGCGCAGCCATTGCCGCGCCGTCGCCCCGAAGCCGGGCAGGCGGGCGGCGGCGGCGACCCCGCGCAGCACGCGCAGCGGCTCGTCATGCAGGTATTCGGGCAGGTAGCGGGGACGCGCGCGAATGCGGTCATGCAGCGGATGGGTGCGGTCGTCATAGGGATGGCGCAGGGACCAGATTTCGAACGCATGGCCGCGCGCCTCCAGCGCCAGCAGCTCCTGCGCCACGAAGGTCTCCGACAGGCGCGGATAGCCCTTCACCACCACGGCGAGCGCCGGGCCGACGGGCGCGGCGAGGGGGTCGAGATCGGGCATGGCGGCGATCAGGCCAGTCGGCTCGCCAGCGGCGGCGCGGAAGGCGCGAAGGCGATGGCGGTCCGCTCCGCCACCCGGTCCAGCCCGTCGAGCAGGCCGGGGATCGAGATCTGCGACGGCCGCGGCTGCGTCGCGAGTCCGCGGATCGCGGCGATCATCGCCTCGGGCCCGTAGCCGTCGCGCGGCGCGTGCAGCATCCGGGTCAGGCCCAGCCGCTCCGCCGCTTCGGCGCGGATATACTGCTCCAGCCGCGGGCGGATGCGGGGCGCGATCACCGCCGGCTTGTCGAGGCTCAGGATCTCGCAGAACGTGTTGTAGCCGCCCATGGCGATGATGCCCGAGCTCTCCGACAGCAGGCGCTCGATCCTGGGGTCGAAGCTCATCGCGGTGACCCGGCCGCGCAGGGCGAGCGCGCGTCGGTCGAATTCGGACCGCCGCTCGGCGTTGAGGAACGGGCCGTAGATCATCACCGCATGCGGGCCGAGGGTCGGGTCGGATTCGTAGGCCGAGAGGGTCCAGTCGATCAGCCCCTCCCCGTCCCCGCCGCCGCCGGTGGTGACCAGGATATAGGGCTCGTTGGGGGGCGCGAGGCCGACGTCGGCGGGCCAGTCCGGCGCTTCGCGGCGCAGATAGCCGGTGTAGATCACCCGGTCGAGCACCTCGTCGGGCAGGCCGAGCCCGTCGAGGGGGCGGCAGATCTCGGGCAGGCCGTAGACCCAGATTTCGTCGAAATAGCGCCGGATCGCCTCCACATGGCCCTTGCGCTTCCATTCGGGCGCGAGCGAAGGCAGGTCGTCGAGCACGTCGCGCACGCCGAGCACGATGCGGGTCCCGCGGGCGCGCGCGGCGGCGAGCGCGTCGGTCATTTCGTTGCGGAAGCCCCAGGCTTCCTTGTCGACCAGCAGCAGGCCGGGGGCGAAGGCCGCGTCGGTGGCCGCGATGATCGCGGCGCGCAGGTCGACGGTTTCCTCGATGGAGATGCCGAGATTGTGGGAGGCGTAGTCGCCGTCGGCCAGCTTCACCACGCCGGGCAGGCGCACATGGTCGACCCGGTCGGGGAAGTCGAAGCGCCCGGCGATGGGCGAGCCGGTGAGGATCAGGGCGGCGAGGCCGGGGTCGCGCTCGGTCAGGGCCGAGGCGATGGTGCGCGCGCGGCGCAGGTGGCCGAGGCCGAAGGTGTCATGGCTGTAGAGCAGCGCGCGGCGCCGCACGTCGGAATGGCCCGGGTCGCGGTCGCGACGGCGCGGCTTGGGGGCGGAGGCGCCGGGAAGCGGGGCGGCGGTCATGTCCGGGGAGGGCGTCGTGTCCTGGGGGGCCGTCATGTGGTGCCTACGCCCTCGTTGCTTCGATCTTTCGATCCCCAGGCTCCGCGCGCGCCTTTGCGGGCGGCGCGTCGGTCGTTCGGGTGGGCGCGGCCGGCGTGCGTCCGCCGACCTGCCGCAAGCGTCATCGACGCCGTTGCCGACGCTATCCGGAAACGCCGGGCTGGGAAAGCCGCGAAACCGGACCTGCGCGCGCGCGGCGCAGGTCCGGGGGAACGGAGGCGGAGAGGCGCGGTCGGGCGGGTCTGGCTTCGGGAAAGGCTTGTGTCGCGAAGCGCTTGGCTCCATGTCCGGGGATATCGAAGCCGTCGCCCTCCCGTTGCGCCGGCCCGCGGCGGAAGGCGCTCGCCCGCGTATTCGTTCCGGGGTTGCGCGAAAGTCACGCGCGGGTTTCTTGCGCGGACGGCGGCCGGGCGCGATATGCTGTCCCGAGATGACGGAAGGGCGGACGAAGAATGATGCGATGCGCGCGGGTAGGCTCCGGGTCCATGCGGTCCGCTCTCATCGTCGCCGAGGAGGGGCGGGCCGCTCGCCCGGGCCTGCGTCCCTGGATCTGTTTGCGGGCGCTGGCGCTCGTGGCGCTGGCCGCGATCCTTTGGGCGGCGCCGCTTCCTGAGGCGGGCGTCGGCGCGGCGCAGGCCCAGGTGATCGACTACGGCCGTCTGTTCGGCGTCGACAAAAGCCCGGAGACCTCCGACGCGCCGCCGCAGATGTCGCGCCCGGCGGCCGACCCCTCGGGCACGCCCGGCCTGGTCCGGCCGCCCGACCTCGCCACCTATGGCCTGATCGCCGACGTCGCCCAGACGGAGGAGCCCAGCATGCTCCGCCGCTCCACGCGCAATGTCAGCGTGTTCCGCCAGCGGCTGGAGCGGCTGTTGAGCGAGTCGCGCGACGGTTTCACCCGCATGGGCGCGCGGCTCGACGCCGCCAGTCCCGACGGGCATCGCGGCTATTTCGCCGGCGTGGCGCTGGTCACCGCCATCCTGATCCTGATCGGGCGCGCGGTGGCGGGACTTTATGGCATCTACATCGCCCGGCCGCTGATGATCGCCGCCCAGCGCCGGTTCCGCACCGACGACCTGTCGGGCAAGATGCCGGTGCTGGCCCTGCGCTTCGCGATGACGGTCGGGGGCATGGTCATCGTCTCCGCCATCGCGCTCGGTCTCGGCATCTTCCTGTTCGCCGAGCACGCGCCCACCCAGGCCACCGCCGGCCTGATCGTGCTGAGCTATGTGGGCTTCATGGCCGCCGACACCGCCTGGCGGATGACGCTGAGCCCCTACCTGCCCGAATACCGGGTGCCGCGCATCACCGACGCGCAGGCGCGCCGGCTCTATCTGTGGCTGTCCGGGCTGACCGGCTACGCGGTGGTGTCGCGCGGCTACACCTACTGGCTCGAAGAGATGGGGGTGGGGGTCGAGCTCTTCCGGCTCAACGCCATCGGGCTGGGCTTCATAGGGCTGGTCTGGACGCTCGCCCTCGTCTGGATCAACCGCGAGGCGGTGTCGAGCGCGATCCTGCACGGGCGCAAGATCAACGAAAGCACCTGGATCTCGGCGCTGGGCGCGCGGATCTGGGCGCCGGTGCTCACGCTCTACCTGTTCGCCGCCTGGGTGGAGGAGGCGCTGCGCTACGTCATGGGCTTCGACAAGGTGGTGCCGCTGCTGGCGGGCGCCTTCCTGACGCTACTGCTGGCGCTGGTGACCCAGGCGGCGGGGCTCTATGGGGTGGAGCAGCTGTTCCACCGCTCGCGCGCCGCGCGCCGGGCGCAGGCGGAGGCGGATGCGGCCCGCGCAGCGGATGCGGCGCAGGTGCCGCCCGGCGGCGACGGCGGG
>NZ_JBSRTQ010000102.1:0-15806 GCF_055129145.1 Albimonas sp.
GGTCGAGACCGCGGGCACCCACACCGAGGACGAGCTGCTCGCGCTCGCCGCCGCCGCCGAGACCGACAGCGAGCACCCGCTCGCGAAGGCGATCGTGCGGGCGGCGATGCGGCGCGGTCGGGCTCCCGACCCCCTGGCCGTGCCGCATCGCCGTCGTTTTCGATGGGGCGGGACCTGGGGAGCTGATGGAACGGGCGATGCGAACAGCGTTGGATCGCTTCCGGGCGCGCCGCGGCGCCAAGCGCATCCCCGCCACGCGCCGGGCCGGGCGGGCGGGCGGCGCGTGGCGGGGACGCGGACCGCAGGCCCGCCCCTTCCGCATCGGCCCCGCCCCGTGCTATCGGCGGCTCATGGCGACGCACGCGCAGGACCCCGACCCCGACCTCACGCCGGAGCCCGTCTCCGCGCCCGAGGTCGTGCCCGCCGACACCGGCGCCGTCACCCCGATGATGGCCCAGTACACCGAGATCAAAACGCGCTATCCCGACGCGATCCTGTTCTATCGGATGGGTGATTTCTATGAGATGTTCTTCGAGGACGCGGTGCAGGCCGCCGCCGCCCTCGACATCGCGCTGACCAAGCGCGGAAAACATCTGGGTCAGGACATCGCCATGTGCGGCGTCCCGGTGCACAGCCACGAGAACTACTTGTTGCAGCTGATCCGCAAGGGGTTCCGCGTCGCGGTCTGCGAACAGCTCGAGGACCCGGCCGAGGCGCGCAAGCGCGGCGCCAAGTCGGTGGTCAAGCGCGACGTCACCCGCCTGGTCACCCCCGGCACGCTGACCGAGGACGCGCTGCTCGACGCGCGCCGCCACAATTACCTTGCCGCCTGGGCCGAGATCCGGGGCGAGGGCGCGCTGGCCTGGCTCGACCTCTCCACCGGCGATTTTCATGTCGCCGATTGCGCGCGGAGCGGGCTCGGCCCGCTGCTCGCCCGGCTCGCTCCCTCCGAAGTGCTGGTCTCCGAGGCCGCCGAAGATCCGGCCCTGACCGGATTGATCGAGGAGGCCGGCGCCGCCGCCACCCCGCTCGCCCGGGCGGCGTGGGACAGCGAGGGCGCGCGGCTCAGGCTGGAAAGACTTTTTTCGGTCAAGGCGCTGGATGCGTTCGGCGGGTTCTCCCGCGCCCAGATCGCGGCCATGGGCGGGGCCATCGCCTATGTCGAGCTGACCCAGCGCGGCCGCCTGCCGCTGGTCCGCCCGCCCCAGGCCGAAGCGCCCGGCGGGACCATGCGCATCGACGCGGCCACCCGGCGCAATCTGGAACTGACCCGGTCGATGTCGGGGGGCCGCGACGGCTCGCTGCTCGCCGCCGTCGACCGGTCCGTCACCGCCGCCGGCGCGCGGCTGCTGGAGGCGCGGCTCTCCTCGCCCTCCACCGACCGGGCGGAGATCGCGGACCGGCTCGACGCCGTCGCCGCGCTGATCGCCGACCGCAGGCTTGCCGAGGATATCCGCAGCGCCCTGCGCCGGGCGCCGGAGATGGAGCGGGCGCTGTCGCGTCTCGGCCTCGGCCGCGGCGGCCCGCGCGACCTCGCCGCCATCCGCGACGGGCTCGCCCAGGGCGCGGCGCTGGCCGAACGGCTCGGCGCCGAAGACCTGCCCCCTCGCCTGACCGAAGCCGCCGGCGCGCTGGATGGGCATGACGATCTCTTCGAACGGCTCGAAACCGCGCTGGTCGCCGAGCCGCCGCTGCTGATCCGCGACGGGGGGGCGGTGGCCGCCGGCCTCGACCCCGAACTCGACGAGGCGCGGGAGCTGCGCGATCATGGCCGCGGGGTGATCGCCGGCCTGCAGTCGGGCTATGCCGAGATCGCCGGCGTCACCGCGCTGAAGATCAAGCACAACAACGTGCTGGGCTATTTCATCGAAACCTCGGCGCTGCATGCCGAGCGGATGCTGAAGCCGCCGCTGACCGAGACGTTCATCCACCGCCAGACGCTGGCCAATGCGGTGCGCTTCACCACGGTCGAACTCTCGGATCTGGAGGCGCGGATCCTCAACGCCGGGGCGCGCGCGCTGGAGGCGGAGAAAAAAATCTTCGAGCGCCTCTGCGCCGAGGTGCTGGAAGCCGCTCCGGCCGTCGCCCGCGCGGCGAAAGCGCTGGCGGAACTGGATCTGGCGGCCGGCCTCGCCCAGATCGCCGTCGAACTGGACTGGACCCGGCCCGCGCTCGAGGCCGGGCGGGCGTTCGTGATCGAGGGCGGGCGGCATCCGGTGGTCGAGCAGGCGCTGCGCCGGCAGGGCGGGCAGGCCTTCGTGCCCAATGATTGCGACCTGTCGGGGGAGGGCGACGACCCCCGCCCGGTCTGGCTGCTGACCGGTCCGAACATGGCCGGCAAGTCGACCTTCCTGCGCCAGAACGCGCTGATCGCGGTGCTGGCGCAGATGGGCGCCTATGTGCCCGCGGCGGCGGCGCGGATCGGCGTGGTCGATCAGCTCTTCTCGCGCGTCGGCGCCGCCGACGACCTGGCGCGCGGGCGCTCGACCTTCATGGTGGAGATGGTGGAGACCGCCGCCATCCTCAACCAGGCCGGCCCCGGCGCGCTGGTGATCCTCGATGAAATCGGCCGCGGAACAGCGACTTACGACGGTCTTTCCATCGCCTGGGCGACGCTGGAGCATCTGCATGAGGCCAATCGCTGCCGCTCGCTTTTCGCGACCCATTACCACGAGCTGACCGCGCTCGCCGACCGTCTGCCGGGCCTGCGCAACGCCACCATGGCGGTGCGGGAGTGGGAGGGCGACGTGGTGTTCCTGCACGAGGTGCGGGCCGGCGCCGCCGACCGCTCCTACGGCGTGCAGGTGGCGCGGCTGGCCGGGCTGCCCGGTTCGGTGGTGGACCGCGCGCGCACGGTGCTCGAGGCGCTGGAGGAAGGCGACCGGGCGGGCGCGGGCGGCGGCGGGCGGGCGCGGGCCAAGGCGCTGATCGACGACCTGCCGTTGTTCGCGATGAACCCGGCGCCGGCCCCGCGTGCGCCGGCGCCGGCGGCGGTCTCGGCGGTGGAGGCGCGGCTGCGCCAGGCCTCGCCGGATGAACTGACGCCGCGCGCCGCGCTCGATCTGGTCTATGAACTCCGGGCGATGCTCGGGGGCGACTGACCTTGCGTCCGGACGGCTCCGGATGCGGAAACCGCGGCCCGCGCGGCTTGACATCCGGTCGCCCTGCGGTGTTGTGGGGCTCCGGAACCCGATCAGGAACGAGAACAACGGAGGGCGTTTCGTGAAGAAAGACGAACTGGTGACCGCACTGGCGGAAGCGAGCGGCGAGACCAAGGCGAGCGTGACCGCGGTGCTGGGCGCCATGGCGACCGTCAGCGAAAGCGCGCTGAAGGACGGCAAGTCGGTGACGCTGCCCGGCATCGGCAAGCTGGAAGCCTCGGAGCGCGCGGCGCGCGAGGTCCGCAACCCGCAGACCGGCGAGAAGAAGATGGCGGACGCGCACACCGCGCCGAAGTTCAAGTTCTCGACCACCTTCAAGGCGGCCATCAAGGGCTGAACAGCCGCGATCCGGGCGCGGCAGGGGGGCGACCCCGCGCCTGCGTCGCCCGCGTCTTCGGCCCGGTGGACCGGGGGCGGCCGACATGACAAGCCTGCGCTCCGGCCCCTTCGGCGGTCGGGGGCATGGCGAGGGGGGCGCGGCGCAGATCTCCGCGCCTCTCTCTCGCATCCGGGCTCAGGCGGGGCGGATCGCGCCCGGTATCCCATGAAGATCCGGTCCGGACGAGACGCGCCCGGTTCAGCTTTCCCCGTGTTCAGCTTTCGGCGGCGGGGGCCGGCATGACCGGCTCGGGCCGGGTCCAGACGAAAATCGCGGCCCCGGCGAGCGACGTGACCTGCAGGGCCAGCGCCCAGAGCGGAGCGCCAATGGCGACCATCGCCAGGAAGGCCGCCAGCATCATCGCCGAAGACAGCCACTTGATCCGTCGCCGGATCGCGCCGTTGGCCTGCCAGTCACGGATCGGGGGGCCGAGCCGGGCGTGGTCGACCAGCCAGCGATAGGCGCGTTCCGAGGAGCGCGAGAAGGCGAAGGCGGCGAGCAGCAGGAACGGCACGGTCGGCAGGCCGGGCAGGGCGATGCCCAGCACAGCCAGCGCGACGGAGGTCCAGCCGAGAGCCATCCAAAGATACCGCATGGCGCGCAATCTAGCCGGGATTTCCTGAGAAACGAGTCCTGATCGTCGCCGGGGGCCGGGCAGGACGCCGCGCCTGCGCGCCGTCAGACCAGCAGCGCGCGCAGCACGGCGTCGAGCAGCGCCCGGCCGCGGGCGGTGGCGATCAGCCGGCCCTGGCCGCGGATCAGCAGGCCCTGGTCCTCCAGATCCGCGATGCGGGCGGGGTCCAGCGGCGTCCCGGCGAGGCGGGCGTAGCGGTCGAGACGCGCGCCTTCCGCCAGCCGCAGGGACATCATCAGATATTCTACGGCGCGGTCCGCGTCGATGACGGGCTCGGTCGCGAACCCCTCCGCGCCGCGCCCGGCGGTCTCCAGCCAGGCGGCGGGGGCGCGGGGGGTCTCGGTCGCGAGCCGCACGCCATCCACCGTCACCCGCCCATGGGCGCCGGCGCCCACCCCCGCATAGTCGCCGCCGCGCCAGTAGACGAGGTTGTGGCGGCTCTCCGATCCCGGGCGGGCGTGGTTCGAAATCTCGTAGGCGGGCATCCCGGCCGCTTCGCACAGGCCTTGGGTGATCGCATACATGTCCGCCGCCCGGTCGTCGTCGGGCAGGCCGCGGAGCTTTCCGATGTCATGCAGCTCGCTGAAGCGGGTCCCGGCCTCCACCGTCAGCTGGTAGAGCGACAGGTGGTCGATGGCCATGTCGAGCGCCTGGGCGAGCTCCCCCTCCCACTCGGCCGGGGTCTGATCCTGGCGGGCGTAGATCAGGTCGAAGCTGACCCGGGCGAAGGCGGCGCGGGCGATGTCGAAGGCGGCGCGGGCCTCGGCCGCCGTGTGCATCCGCCCCAGCCGCTTGAGGTCGGCGTCGTTCAGCGCCTGCGCCCCCATCGACACCCGGTTGACCCCGGCGCTCGCGTAGCCGGCGAAGCGTTCGGCCTCGATGGAGGTCGGGTTCGCCTCCAGCGTGATCTCGGCGTCGGGGGAAAACCCCCAGAGGCGGTCGGCCTCCTCGATCACCGCGGCGACGGTTTCGGCCGGCATCAGGGACGGGGTGCCGCCGCCGAAGAACAGGGAGCCCGCGGTCCGCGGTCCGGTCATCTCCCGCGCCGCGCCGAGCTGGGCGATCAGGCCCGCGCGCATCGCGTCCTGATCCACCACGCGGGCGACATGGGAGTTGAAGTCGCAATAGGGGCATTTGGCGAGGCAGAACGGCCAGTGCACGTAGATGCCGAACCCCCCCGCGCGCCAGTCCTCGGCCTTGAGGTCGGACGTCATGGGGAGGTCAGAAGTCATGGGGCGGCTCGGTGAACTTGGCGGCGAAGGTGAACAGCAGGATCACCGCCGCGACGATGCCGATCCAGAACTGGCCGGATTTCAGGAACAGCGCCAGCATCCCGAACGCGACCAGGGTCAGCGCCCACCACCAGCGGCGGGCGAAACGGAAGCCGCGGGGCGGGGGGAGCGCCATGGATCAGGAGGGCGGCGCGGGGGGGCGGGGGCCCAGCACCTGCGACGCGAGTTTTTCGAAGGCGTCGGCGCGGTGGGAGAGGCTGTTCTTCTCCGCCCCTGTCATCTCGGCGAAGGTCCGCCCGTCGCCCGCGTCGGGCTGGAAGCACGGGTCGTAGCCATGGCCCCCGGCGCCGCGGGGCGGCCAGATCACCTGACCCTCGGCCGTGCCGCGCACGGTGGCGACCTCGCCGTCCGGCCACACCACGCAGAGCACGCAGACGAAGCGCGCGGTCCAGGGGGGGGAGGCGCCCGCCTCCAGCACGGCGGCATGGGTGCGCGACATGGCGCGGGCGAAATCGCGGCCCTGGGGCGTTTCGGCCCAGTCGGCGGTGTAGACCCCGGGCGCGCCGCCGAGCGCGTCGACCTCGATTCCTGAATCGTCCGCCAGCGCCGGCAGGCCCGACGCCTCCGCCGCCGCGCGGGCCTTGAGGGCGGCGTTGCCTTCGAACGTGGTCTCGGTCTCGTCGGGGACCGGCAGCCCCAGCTCTCCGGCCGACACCGTCTCGATCCCCCAGGGGGCCAGCAAGGCGCGGATCTCGTCCACCTTGCCGGCGTTATGGGTGGCGACGACGATCTTCGGCGCTTCGAGCTGACGGGTCATCGGGAGATCGCTTCCTTCTGCGCGGCCACCAGCTGGGCGATGCCGGCGGCGGCGAGGTCGAGCAGCTTGGTCAGCTCATCGCGGGAGAAGGTCGCGCCCTCGGCCGAGCCCTGCACCTCCACCAGCCCGCCCGAGCCGGTCATCACCACGTTCGAATCCGTACCGGCCTCGGAATCCTCGGCATAGTCGAGGTCGAGCACGGTCTGGCCATTGTAGACCCCGCAGGACACGGCGGCGACATGCTCGGAGATCGGGTTCGTCTTCAGCTCGCCGGCTTTCACCAGCTTCTGCGCGGCGAGCCACAGGGCGACCCAGCCCCCGGTGATCGAGGCGCAGCGGGTGCCGCCGTCGGCCTGGAGCACGTCGCAGTCGACGGTGATCTGACGCTCGCCCATCACCACCCGGTCGGTGCCGGCCCGCAGGGACCGCCCGATCAGGCGCTGGATCTCCTGGGTGCGGCCCGACACCTTGCCCGACGCGGCCTCGCGCCGGTTGCGGGTATGGGTGGCGCGCGGCAGCATGCCGTATTCCGCGGTCACCCAGCCCAGGCCCGAATTGCGCATCCACGGCGGCGTGCGGCCTTCGATGGAGGCGGTGCACAGCACATGGGTGTCGCCCATGCGGATCAGGCAGGAGCCTTCGGCGTGCTTGGTGGCGCCGGTTTCCAGAATGACGGGGCGGAGCGCGTCGCGGGCGCGGCCGGAAGGGCGCATGGCTGTCCTCGTGCTGAAGGGGGCCGACCCTTGAGGCGCGGCGATCACCGCGTCTCTTACGCGGCAGACCCCCCTCTCTTCAACCCGGCGCCGCAGGACGTGAGGCGGGACGTGAGGCGGCGTATCGGGCGGGACGTCAGGCGGCGGGGCGGCGCCTGGCGCGGACCAGCGCGAAGCCGCCGAGCGCGAGCGCCAGCAGCGGCGCGGCGGCGGGCACGGGCACGTCGCTGACGCCGCCGATCTCGCCGTCGATCCGGAAGGCGGCGACGACGGAGTTGTCGAAGCTGTCGTCCTTCGTGCCGTCGATGCCCGAGACCCCAGCCTGGCTCCAGGCGATGTTGCTGTTATTGTAGAAGAAATTCTGCTGGGACGTGGCCGTGAACTGGAACTCGATGAGGTAGTCGAGCCCGGTCGTCAGCGTGACCGGCGCGATGGCGACATCGATCCACTCCAGCCCGGCGGTGGTCGCCGTCGTCGAACCGGAGGCCAGCGTCGAGGTCCTCGTGAAGGTCGTGCCCGACCGGTCGATCTCGTAGATGCCGTATGAGAACGAGACGCCGACGAAGTCCTGATAGAGGCCGAGCGAGGTCAGCTCGATCGGCGCGTCGACCGTGAAGCCGATGCCGCGCGCCACTTCCCAGCCGTCATTGATGTTGGTCGTAAAGACCCCTCCGGTCACGCCGGGCGGCACGAACTCGATGGGGATGGCCTGCGCGGATGCGGCGGCCAGCACGGTCAGCAGACCGGCGAGGGGAAGGGTGAAGGCACGCAAAACGCGTCTCCTTGGAGAGGGCCGCAGAAAGGGCCGCAGAGCGGGGACGGAGGACCGAATGACGGATATTCGATTCGATCTGATTGCACATATGTGCAGCGCATCATACCGATTCGCGATGGCGCGGCATCACTTGCGCGATCAGGCCCGCGTGGCCCGCAAGCGTCGCAACGCTTCCGGCAGACGAGGCGCGGCGCCTTCGGCGCGGCGGGGGACCGGCGCCCCGTTCCGCCGGCGTCCTCCGGGCGCATTGACCGCGTCCGCGGCCGCGCCTACCAATCGCCGGACGCCTCCCTTCGGAAGCATCCCGAGGTCGACGCCGCCATGACCGCACAGCTCGGCGATCTCAACGATCGCAGCCGCGACATCTTCCGCCAGCTGGTGGAAACCTATCTTGAGACCGGAGAGCCGGTCGGGTCGCGCACCCTCTCGCGCGCGCTGGCGACGCCGCTGTCGCCGGCCTCGGTGCGCAACGTGATGCAGGACCTCGAGGAGCTCGGCCTGCTCGGCTCGCCCCATGTCTCCGCCGGGCGCATCCCAACCCAGTCCGGCCTGCGCATGTTCGTCGACGGCCTGCTGCAGATCGGCGACGTGCCAGGCGACGAACGCGCGCGGATCGAACGCGGGATGGAAGCGGACGGCACGCCCGACAGCTCCGCCGTCGCCGGCATGGTGGCGCG
Organism: Albimonas sp.; assembly: GCF_055129145.1. Taxonomy (NCBI): domain Bacteria; kingdom Pseudomonadati; phylum Pseudomonadota; class Alphaproteobacteria; order Rhodobacterales; family Paracoccaceae; genus Albimonas; species Albimonas sp. The sequence continues at coordinate 8,389 of NZ_JBSRTQ010000102.1, forward strand.
GGCCGGGATGATGCTGTCGGGTCTGACCCAGACCGCGTCGCTGGTGCTCGCTCCCAAGACCGAAGCGCCGATCAAGCATATCGAGTTCGTGTCGCTGCCCGACGGCGCGGCGCTGGTGGTGCTGGTGACCGAGGACGGGGGGGTTGAGAACCGGGTGATCGCCCCGCCGCCGGGCATCACGCCCTCGGCGATGCGCGAGGCGGCCAATTTCCTCAACGCCATGCTGCGCGGCAAGACGCTGTCGCAGGCCGCCCGTGCGGTGGAGCGCGAGATCGCGGGCCGCCGGCAGGAGCTCGACGCGCTGGCGGCGAGCCTGGTGGAGCAGGGCATCGCGGTCTGGACCGGAGAGGCCGCGTCGCGCGCCCCCGACCGGCTGGTGGTGCGCGGCCGGGCCAATCTGCTCGACGGCGTGGAGGGCGAGGCGGAGATGGACCGCATGCGCCAGCTCTTCGACGATCTGGAGCGCAAGAAGGACCTTCTCGACCTGCTGGAGCTGGCCGAAACCGGCGAGGGCGTGCGGATCTTCATCGGGTCCGAGAACAAGCTCTTCTCGCTTTCGGGTTCCTCTCTGGTCATCGCTCCTTATATGGACGCGGAACGCAGGATCATCGGCGCGCTCGGGGTCATCGGCCCGACGCGCCTCAACTATGGCCGCGTGGTGCCGATCGTCGACTACACCGCCCGCCTGATGGGCAGGCTGGTGACCGACCGGCGCCGCGGTTGACCCGAAAGACGGAGCTGACATGACCGACGGAAAGACCAGGGACGACGACGAGATGCGGGCGGCGGAGAACCGCGGCGAAAGCGCGGCCGAGGCGGCGCTGCGCGAAGGCGCCGACGACCTGGGCGCGCAGGCGGCCGAGGACGCGGCCATGCACATCTCCGACGCCGAGGACGCCGGCGTGGTGGAGGCGGAGCCGATCGACGAGATGGAGGCCGCCCTGACCACCGCGCTCGCCGAACGCGACGAGCTGCGCGAGCGGCTGATGCGGGCGCTGGCCGAGACCGAGAACGTCCGCAAGCGCGCCGAGCGCGACGTGAAGGATGCCCAGGCCTATGCCGGCGCCAAGCTCGCCCGCGACCTGCTGGGGGTCTACGACAATCTCGGCCGGGCGCTGGAGGCCATCGACGACGATGCGCGCGCCGCGGCCGGCCCGGTGATCGAGGGCATCGAGCTGACCCAGCGCGAGCTGCTCCAGGCCTTCGCCAAGCACAAGATCGAGGCGGTGTCGCCGGAGATCGGCGAGAAGTTCGACGCCAAGGTGCACCAGGCCATGTTCGAGGCGCCGGTCCCCGGAGCCGCGCCCGGCACGGTGATCCAGGTGATGGCGGAGGGTTTCACCATCTCCGGCCGGCTGCTGCGCCCGGCCATGGTCGGCGTCGCCGCCGCCGGCTGACCCCGGGGGCCGGGGACGGGGCTCGCGCCCTTCGGGACGCATCGCCTGCCCGCCGGCCCCGCCGCGGTTTCCGTCACGCAGCGGCGGGTTGGCGGCTGGCGCGTCGGGCGCGCCGGGTCTAGGCTTCGCGCCATGACCTGCGCGCCCGCCCCGCGCCGACCTGGAGAACCCCCATGATCGAAGACGTCGCCGCGCTTCGCGCCATCTACGGCCCGCCGATGGAGGTGGCCGTGAAGAAGCAGCAGGATCGGCTGGACCGGCACTGCCTGCGCTTCTTCGAGCTCAGCCCCATGGTGATGATCGCCACGTCCGACGGGGCGAAGGTCGACGTCTCGCCCAAGGGCGACGGCCCGGGCTTCGTGCAGGCCGATGGCGAGACCGCGGTGCTGATCCCCGACTGGCCCGGCAACAACCGGCTCGACGGCTACGAGAACATTCTGAAGAACGGTCAGGCGGGGCTTTTGTTCCTGATCCCGGGGCTGCGCGAGACGCTGCGGGTGAACGGCCGCGCCTCGATCCATGACGACGCGGCGATCCGCGCCCGGTTCGAGACCCGCGGCAAGCTGCCGATCACCGTGCTGCGGGTGGAGGCGGACGAGGTCTACCTGCATTGCGCCAAGGCGTTCCTGCGCTCGAAGCTGTGGGACCCGGCGTCCTGGAGCGAGAAGGCGGCGCTGCCCAGACCCGGCGAGATGTTCAAGGATCACATCCGGCACGATGGTCCGATCGAGGAGGCCGATGTCATGCACGCCCGTTACGAGAAGACCCTCTATTGACCGGGTCCGCGGAAGGCCCGAAGGGGCTGCTGGCCTTGCAGACGCTGGCGATGCCGGCCGACACCAACGCCAACGGCGACATCTTCGGCGGCTGGCTGATGGGGCAGATGGACCTCGGGGCCTCGGTGCCGGCGCGCGAACGGGCGCGGGGGCGGGTGGCGACGGTGCAGGTCGAGGCGATGACGTTTCATCGCGCGGTGCATGTGGGCGACGTGGTGACCATCTACGCCGATCTGCAGAAGGAGGGCCGATCCTCGATGCGCTATGGCGTCGAGGCCTGGATCACCCGGATGCCAGAGGGCGAGCGGGCCAAGGTGACGGAAGCCGTCTTCATCTACGTCGCCATCGACGACGACGGGAAGTCGCGCGCCCTGCCGTGAATTTGGAACAAGCCTGGGTCGGGAGCGAAGCCGCCTTCCCCGGCCCGGAGCCCGGTCGCAAGCTCCCGCCTGCGCGGGAACGGGGGGCGACGCGCGCCCCCCGCCAACCGCGTCAGACCGCGCCGGCGGCCTTCAGCGCGGCGATCTTTTCGTCGTCGCAGCCCAGCACCTCGCGCAGCACCTCGTCGGTATGCTCGCCCAGCAGGGGGGCGCCGCGCTTGTATTCGACCACCGCCTCGGAAAACTTGATCGGGTTCGCCACGCCCGGCGCGGTGCCGGCCAGCGTATGCGGCGTTTCGATCTTCATGCCGCGCGCGATCACCTGCGGCTCCTCGAACACCTTGTCGATGGTGTTGAGGCCGGAGCAGGGAACGCCGGCCTTCGGCAGCTCGGTCAGCCAGTATTCGCGCGGCTTCTTGCGCATCTGCTCGGTGATCAGGCCGGCGAGCTCGATCCGGTGCTTGTTGCGGTCGGGCACGGTGACGAAGCGCGGGTCGTCGGCGAGGTCGGGCAGGCCGATCTCCCGGGTCAGGATGCGGAACTGGCGGTCGTTGCCGCAGGCCACGATCACCTCGCCGTCCGCGCAGGGGAACGGCTGATAGGGCGCGAGGTTGGGGTGCCAGGGCCCGGTGCGCTGGGGCACCTGCCCGCCGATGAAGTAGTTGAGCGCCTGATTGCCGAGCCAGCCGACATTCACGTCGAGCAGCGCCATGTCGATATACTGGCCCCGCCCGGTCCGCTCCCGCATCTGCAGCGCGGCCAGAATGGCGATGGTCGAATACATGCCGGTGGTCAGGTCCGCGACCGCGATCCCGACCCGCTGCGGGCCTGCGCCCGGCATCCCGTCGGGGTTGCCGGTGATCGACATCAGACCGCCGAGCCCCTGCACCAGATAGTCATATCCCGGTTCCGGCGCCTTCGGCCCGGTCTGCCCGAAGCCGGTGATCGAGAGATAGATCAGGCGCGGATTGATCGCGCGCAGATCCGCCTCGCCGAGCCCCAGCTTGGCCAGCCCGCCGACCTTGAAGTTCTCCACCACGATGTCGGAGGTCTTGGCCAGTTCCAGGATCAGCGCCTTGCCCTCGGGCGTGCGCATGTTGACCGTCATCGACCGCTTGTTGCGGTTGGCCGAGAGGTAATAGGCGGCCTCCCTGGTCTCGTTCCCGTCCTTGTCCTTCAGGAACGGCGGACCCCAGGAGCGGGTGTCGTCGCCGCCGTCGGGGTTCTCGATCTTGATCACGTCGGCGCCGAAATCGGCGAGCAGCTGGGTGCACCAGGGGCCGGCGAGGATGCGGGTGAGGTCGAGGACGCGCAGGCCGTCGAGGGGAGCGGACATGAGGGGCGGATCTCCGGTTCGGGGTCGCGCGGGCGCGGGCAGGGCGCGGCGCGGGAATGGCGCGGGCAGGGTCGGCGGCGTTCCGCGATTGGGCGGGGCCGTCCCGGCGTGCGAAACTGGCGCCTGACCGCGCCGGTGGCAAGGCGCAGACGCTTCGGTTTCATGATCGTCGCGGCGCCGACCCCGCGGCGCGTCGCCGCCGCAGCGTCAGCCCGGGACGGCGCGGTTGCGCATTCCGGTCGACTCCGTAGGCTCGGGCCTCGTTGCGATGCGGCGGAAGAGGAGCGGGCGGATGCGGATCTGCGTTTACGGGGCCGGAGCGGTCGGCGGCTATCTGGGCGCGAAGCTCGCCATGGCGGGGGCGGACGTGACGCTGATCGCGCGGGGCGCGCATCTCGAGGCGCTGCAGCGTGACGGGCTGACCCTGGTCTCGGGCGGCGAGACCAGGGTGATCCCGGTGAAGGCCACCGACGATCCGGCCTCGCTCCGCCCGCAGGATCACGTGATCGTCACCATGAAGGCGCATTCCGTGCCGGCGGTGGCGGCGGACCTCGCGCCGCTGCTGGCCGGCGGCGGGACGGTCACCATGGCGGTGAACGGCGTGCCCTGGTGGTATTTTCACGGGATCGGCGGGGCGCTGGAGGGGCGGCGGATCGCGGCCGTGGACCCCGGCGACGCGCAATGGACCCATATCGGGCCGGACAACGTGCTGGGCTGCGTGGTCTATGTGGCGGCGGAAACGCCCTCCCCCGGCGTCATCGGCCATGGCGGCGGCAACCGCTTCATCCTGGGCGAGCCGAAGGGCGGGACCAGCGACAGGCTGGAGGCGCTGGCCGGCGCCCTGACCGAAGCCGGGCTCGACGCGCCGGTGGAGCCCGACATCCGCCAGGCGGTATGGACCAAGCTCTGGGGCAATCTCAGCTTCAATCCGGTCAGCGCGCTGACCGGCGCGACGCTGGCCCAGCTCGGCGCGCATGACGGGGCCCGCGCGGTGATCCGCGAGATGATGGTCGAGGCGCAGCATATCGGCGAGCGGCTGGGCGTCGCCTTCCCGATCAGCGTCGACGAGCGCTTGGCCGGCGGGGCCAAGGTCGGGGCCCACAAATCCTCGATGCTGCAGGACTTCGAGAAAGGCCGCCCGATGGAGATCGGGGCAATCGTCACCGCGGTGCAGGAGCTGGGGCAGGTCACCGGCGTGCCCACGCCGACCATCGACATGGTGCTGGGGCTGCTGGATCTGCGCGACCGGACCGCCACCGGCCGGGCCTGACGCGCAGCGGCCGCCCGGGGGACGCCCCGGCGGCCGTTGCGGTCGCGTCGCCGGCCCTGGCTCAGGCGTGGCCCAGCTTCGCCTCCCGCGCCGCCTTCAGGCGGGCGAAATCGTCGCCGGCATGGTAGCTCGACCGGGTCAGCGGCGTGGCGGAGACCATCAGGAACCCCTTGCCCTGCGCGGCCCGCTCATAGGCCGCGAATTCGTCGGGCTCGACGAAACGGGCGACGGCGTGGTGCTTGGGGGTCGGCTGCAGATACTGGCCGATGGTCAGGAAATCCACGTCGGCGGCGCGCATGTCGTCCATCACCTGATGCACGCCCTGACGGTCCTCCCCCAGCCCGACCATGATGCCGGACTTGGTGAAGATCGAGGGGTCCAGCTCCTTCACCCGCTGCAGCAGGCGCAGCGAGTGGAAGTAGCGGGCGCCGGGGCGCACCTCGGGGTAGAGGCCGGGCACGGTTTCGAGGTTGTGGTTGAACACGTCGGGCCGCGCCTCGACCACCGCCTCCAGCGCCGAGGGGGCGCATTTCAGGAAATCGGGGGTCAGGATCTCGATCGTGGTGTCGGGAGCCTTGCGGCGGATCGAGCGGATGGTGCGGGCGAAATGCTCCGCCCCGCCGTCCTCGAGGTCGTCGCGGTCGACCGAGGTGATGACCACATGCGCCAGCCCCAGCTTGGCCACCGCATCGGCGACCTTGGCGGGTTCGAACGCATCGAGCGTGTCGGGCCGCCCGGTGGCGACGTTGCAGAAGGTGCAGCCGCGCGTGCAGATGCCGCCCATGATCATCATGGTGGCGTGGCCCTGCGACCAGCACTCGCCCACATTGGGGCAGCCGGCCTCCTCGCACACGGTGACGAGGCCGTTGTCCTTCATGATCTTGCGCGTGCGCTCATAGCCCTCGCCGCCGGGGGCCTTGACGCGGATCCATTTCGGCTTGCGCAGGATCGGCGCGTCGGCGTGCTTCTGTTTTTCCGGGTGCCGCTGGGCCCGGTCGCGCAGGTCGCGCGGGGCGCGCGCCGCGCTTGCGGCCGGGGCGGGGCTCGGGGCGTCGGTGACGGTCGGGTCGACCGGAATCAAGTCGGCAGGCATGGCAGGCCTCCTTCGCTGAGAGGCCACTTAAGTCCGTTTCGGTCCGCATGCAAACCGTTCGGGGAGCCGCAGCGTCGACCCTGCGGCGCCCTGGGCACGGCGCGCGCCCGGCCCCGCGACGCCTTGGAAGCGGCGCAGCGCCGGCCCCGCGCCGACGCAAGCGGAATGGCTAACCGAGCGGTTAGCCTTCGGGCAAGGTCCGGCGCGACGCCGGCGCAGCCACGCGGGAGGACGCCATGAGCTACCAGGACATCGAGAGCCGGGTCGAGAACGGGATCATGATCGTGACCCTGAACCGGCCCGACAAGCTGAACGCCTACACCCACACGATGGGGACCGAACTGGCGGCCGCCTTCCGCGCCGCCGACGCCGACGACGACGTGCGCGCGGTGGTGGTGACCGGGGCGGGGCGCGGCTTCTGCGCTGGGGCGGACGTGTCGGCGGGGGCGGCGGCCTTCGACACCACGGGCGGCGGATCGGCGATGTTCGACGACGCCCCCGACGCAGCCTCCCGCCCCGGCGGCGGCTTCATCGAGGCGATCTTCACCTGCCGCAAACCCTCCATCGCCGCGATCAACGGGCCGGCGGTGGGGGTGGGGATCACGCTGACCCTGCCGATGGACCTGCGCATCGCCGCCGACGGGGCCAAGATCGGCTTCATCTTCGCGCGGCGGGGCCTGGTGCCGGAGGCGGGCTCGGCCTGGTTCCTGCCGCGCATCGTCGGCCTGCCGCAGGCGCTGCGCTGGTCGCTGTCGGGGCGGGTGTTCGACGCGGCCGAGGCGAAGGCGGGGGGACTGGTGGCGGAGACCACGGCCCCGGACGCGCTGCTCGCCCGCGCCATCGAGATCGCCCATGAGATGACCGAGTTCTCGTCGCCGGTCTCGGTCGCGCTGACCCGCCAGATGCTGTGGCGGTTCGGGAGCGAGGCCACCCCCGCTGGGGCGCTGGGCGTGGACCGGGCGATTTCGGTCGAACGCGGGGCGCATGCGGATGTGAAGGAAGGGGTGGCCTCGTTCCTCGAAAAACGCGCGCCGGCGTTCCCGGGCAAGGTGTCGGCCGACATGCCGAGCCAGTACCCCTGGTGGTGAGGGGCGTCGGCGGGGCGGGGGGCTAGCGCCCCCGCCCCGCCCCGCAGGCATTTCGCCGGCGGGCGCGGAGCCCCCGGG
>NZ_JBSRTQ010000103.1:0-15708 GCF_055129145.1 Albimonas sp.
CGCGGCCCGCGCGGCGACGAGGGCCTCGGATTCGGCGAACCGGTCCGCCGGGGTTTCTCCCAGCGTCTCGTCCACCCCGCAATCCAGCTGGAATTCCAGCGCGGCGCGCAAGGCCTCGCGCCCCGCCGAGGCCCAGGCCGCGCCGCCGGTCCCCGTCATGCCCATGCCCGTCATCCGCGCCCGCTCCTCCATCCCGCGCATCCTAACCCCGGCCCGCCGCCCCCGATAGGGGGCGCCCCCGCCTCTCCCCACCTCGCGCCGCCCGTCACACAAGGGTTTGCGTGCTGATCGGTTGACGACCCCCCACCCGCGCTTTACCTCGAAGCTCGGTCGCAACCTGCCGTGCGGCCATCGTAGAGTTACGAAGGATGCCCGGATGAGCGAGATCGAACGCGAAACCATGGACGTCGACGTCGTCATCGTCGGTGCCGGCCCTGCGGGCCTGAGCGCCGCGATCCGGCTCAAGCAGCTCGGCGGCGAAGACCTCAACGTGGTGGTGCTCGAGAAGGGCTCCGAGGTCGGCGCGCATATTCTTTCGGGCGCGGTGCTCGACCCGTCGGGTCTCGATGCGCTGATCCCCGACTGGAAGGCGAAGGGCGCGCCGCTCAACACGCCCGTGACCGACGACCGCTTCCTGATGCTCGGCGCCGCGGGCGACATGCGGATCCCCAACTTCCCGATGCCGCCGCTGATGGACAATCACGGCAACTACATCGTCTCCATGGGCAATGTCTGCCGCTGGATGGCCGAGCAGGCCGAGGAACTGGGGGTCGAGATCTTCCCCGGCATGTCGTGCTCCGAACTGGTCTATGGCGACGATGGCGAAGTGGTCGGCGTGGTCGCCGGCGAGTTCGGCAAGAACCCCGACGGCACCCAGGGCCCGAACTACGAGCCGGGGATGGAGTTGCGCGGCAAATACGTGATGCTGGCCGAGGGCGTGCGCGGCTCGCTCTCGAAGATCGCCATCGAGAAATTCGCCCTGTCGGAAGGCAAGGAGCCGCAGAAATACGGCCTCGGCATGAAAGAGGTGTGGGAGATCGACCCCGCCAAACACAAGCCCGGCCAGGTCACCCACACCATGGGCTGGCCGCTGGGCGACAATGCCGGCGGCGGGTCGTTCATCTACCACGGTGAGAACAACCAGGTGTTCATCGGCTTCGTGGTGCACCTGAACTACAAGAACCCGTATCTTTACCCGTACATGGAGTTCCAGCGCTTCAAGCATCACCCCGCCATCGCCGGGATGCTGGAGGGCGGCAAGCGCGTCGCCTACGGGGCCCGCGCCATCACCGAGGGCGGCTGGCAGTCGATGCCCAAGCTGACCTTCCCCGGCGGCGTGCTGCTGGGCTGCTCGGCCGGCATGGTCAACGTGCCCCGCATCAAGGGCAACCACAACGCCATGCTGTCGGGCAAGGCGGCGGCGGAAGCGGCGTTCGAGGCGATCCAGGCCGGACGCGCCGGCGACGAGCTGACCGAATACGAGGCCGACGTCCGTTCCGGCCCCATCGCCGCGGACCTGAAGAAGGTGCGCAACGTCAAGCCGCTCTGGTCCCGCTACGGGCTGATCGGGGGCCTGGCGCTGGGGGGCTTGGACATGTGGTTCGCCTCGATCTTCGGGGGGACGCTGTTCGGGACGCTGGCGCATGGCAAGACCGACGCCGAGGCGACGGGGCGCGCGGCCAACTTCAAGCCGATCGACTATCCGCGCCCGGACGGGAAACTGAGCTTCGACCGGCTGACCAATGTGAGCTTCTCGGCCACCAACCACGAAGAGCACCAGCCCTGCCACCTGAAGCTGAAGGACCCGGAGATCCCGATCGCCTGGAACCTGAAGAAATACGACGAGCCGGCGCAGCGTTATTGCCCGGCCGGCGTCTATGAAGTGGTGCGCAACGACGACGGCTCCAACCCGCGCTTCGTGATCAACTTCCAGAACTGCGTGCACTGCAAGACCTGCGACATCAAGGATCCGACGCAGAACATCAACTGGACCACGCCGCAGGGCGGGGACGGGCCGAACTACCCCAACATGTGACGTCGCCCTGCGCCCGTATCGGACAGGGATCATCCAAGGGCCGCCGGCGTCGCATGCGCCGGCGGCCTTTCGTTTGGCGCTCGACGGCGACCAGCGCGTCGGCACGAGGGCGCGGCGGGGTGGGGTGGGGTGGGGTGGGGGCAGCCTCTACACGTCCGGCGTCCGACGCTCCGGGGCTCCGGGTCGCGCCCCTCCGTCTACGCGATGACCTTGAGCCAGAGTCGGCCTGAAATCGCCGCCTCCCGCCCGTTCGACGCGCCCGCCCAACCGCAGGAACGAAAGCCGACCGCAGGCCAGGCGGATCCGCCGGCTCGACGCCGGATCGGCGGCCGCGCAGGCTCGCGCCAATGCAGATCCCCGATCAAAGCCGCCCGACAAATCGTTGCGGGCAGGTGATTCTCTCCGCCTCAGCCCTGAAACGGGGACGGCAGGGCGGGGCGATGCGGCGCGCAGCGACGCGAGGGCCGCCCGGCCGTCGCGCCTCAGTCGGTCCCGCCGAGCCCGCGCAGCCGCCGGTAGAGCGTCGAGCGCCCGACCTCCAGCCGCCGCGCCGCCTCGGACAGGTTGCCGGCGTAAAGCCGCACCGCATGGCGGATGGCGTCGTCCTCGACCTCCGCCAGCGGTCTGGCATGGCCGTCGGGCCCGCGCAGCGGCGCGAAACCCTCGGGCCCGCCGCCGTCCCCGCCCGCCGACTCACCCGCGGCCTGCGCGTTCCCGCGCGCGCCGCGGCGCCCGGCTTTCCCATCATCGATCATTTGACTTATCCGTATCGCCCTCGACCCAAAGCCTTGAAACGCGGATGACTCGATTTACGCTCTCGACTGAACCGGCGCGAAACTATGGGAAGAACCCCAATGTGTTGTTAAAACGAGACGAGAGGTGATTTCCGTGGCGCCATTCCGACTTGGATCGCGCCGGAAGGTTGATCGCCGCCACGGATCGTGGCATCGGAACCGCAGGGTGCAGTCGGAAGTACACGATGGCCGGCGCCCACACTTTCATGACCCGGCGGCGCAGCCGGGCGAACCGAGACGGAGAGAGGGATGAACATCATTTCCCGGACTGCCCTGGCTGGAACCGCCCTGGCGCTTGCCGGCTGCTCGTATCTGCCGGGCGCGAACCTGGGCGACACGTTCACGGCCGAAAGCTACCTTGGGACCTCGATCGAGGGCTCGGGTTTCAATGCGGCGCTGGCGCGCGAGTATCAGGCGCTCGCCGTCCGCTCCGCGCGCACCGACGTGAACTGGATGGACTCGACCGCCTACATCGCCAAGTCGCAGGCCGCTGCGGCCGGCGGCGTGGCGCCGTGGACCCCGGCCGAGCTCGGCGTCACCGCCGAGGGCTATGACGACGTGGTCGCCCTCGTCAATGCGAACATGAGCGTCCGCCCCGAGGCGTGCGCCAAGGCCCAGGCCTACTGGGACCAGTACCTCGAGTCGCTGGCCGAGGGCGCCTTCGCCTGCGTGTCGGCCGCCGATGCCAAGGCCATGCTGGACGAGGCCCTCGTGGCCTGCCGCGGCGTCGCCTCGGACCTGACGGTCTACTTCGGCTTCGACAAGTCCGACATCACCGCCGCGGCCCAGGCCGTGATCGATGAGGTCGTCACCATGCTCGCCTCCTACAGCGCGCCGCTGGTGTCGATCGTCGGCCACACGGACACTTCGGGCTCCTTCGCTTACAACCAGAAGCTGTCCGAGCGTCGCGCCACGGCCGTCGAGCGGGCCATCCTGTCCCGCTCCGCGTCCACCGGCGTCAATGCCGGCACCATCTCGAAGTCCGGCCGTTCGGAAACCGATCTGGCCGTTCCGACCGGCGACGGCGTGCGCGAGCCGCGCAACCGTCGCGCCACCATCGCGATCTCCGAGTGATCGTGTGACGGCGGCCGCGGGCCCTCGGGCCTGCGGCGCTTCACGGCTGAACCTGATGACGCCCCGTGCAACTCGCGCGGGGCGTTTTCGCTTTCAGGCCGGCGCTCAGGGGTCGCGCCGCCCCCGCCCGCCAAGCCCTGCGCGCACCGCGCAAATGGCCCCGAACCGCCGCCCGATCCGCGCGCTTTCGTCCCGCCTTCCCCGTCCCGCGCGCGAATTCCGGTGAACGGCGCCTTTCTAGAGCCGCCTCGCCGGGCTATATGCGACCCGCGCCCCGGACCGATCCCGCCTGTGGAGAAGCCTCTTATGCCCCGTCCCTTCCGCCTCGACCGTCTTCCCCTGGCCGACGCCGCCGACACCGGCCATGGCGCGCCCGGCGGACCGCTGGGCGACCTTCCGGAATGGAACCTCGACGACCTCTATCCCGGCCCCGACGCCCCGGCGCTGAAGTCCGATCTCGACGCCGCGCGGGCCGAAGCGCTGGCGCTCGCCGAGGAATTCGAAGGCAGGATGGCCGGCCTATCCGGCGACGCCATGGCCGACGCGGTGATCCGTTACGAGCGGCTGCAGCAGCGGCTCGGCCGGGTCATGTCCTATGCGGGCCTGCGCCATTACCAGAACACCTCCGACCCCGAGCGCGCCAAGTTCATGGGCGACCGCCATGGCGAGGTCACCGACATCACCGCGCCCACCGTGTTCTTCGCGCTGGAGCTGAACCGGATCGAGGACGCGGACCTCGCCCGCATGCTGGCCGAAAGCCCCGCCCTGACCCGCTACCAGCCCTGGCTGGAGCGTCTGCGCGCCTACCGCCCCTACCAGCTCTCCGACGAGCTCGAAAAATTCCTGCACGATCAGTCCGTGGTCGGCGCCGCCGCATGGAACCGCCTCTTCGACGAGACCATGGCCCGCCTGACCTTCGACGTGGCGGGCGAGGACGAGCCCCTGCCGCTCGAGACCACGCTGACCATGCTGTCGGACGCCGATCGCGGCCGCCGCGCCGCCGCCGCCGCTGCGCTGTCGACCGTCTTCGCCGAGCAGCTGCCGATCTTCACCCGGATCATGAACACGCTGGCGAAAGAGCAGGAGATCGAGACGCGCTGGCGCAAGATGCCCTCCGCCCAGACCGGCCGGCACCTGTCCAACCATGTGGAACCGGAAGTGGTCCAGGCGCTGCGCGATGCGGTGGTCGCGGCCTATCCCCGCCTCTCGCACCGCTATTACACGCTGAAGGCCGGCTGGCTCGGCCTCGACAAGCTTCAGCACTGGGACCGCAACGCCCCCCTGCCCGACGAGCCCGACCGCAGGGTCGGCTGGGAGGAGGCGAAGGCCACCGTGCTCGACGCCTACGCCGATTTCTCGCCCCGGATGGGGGAGCTGGCCGAGCCGTTCTTCCGCAACGGCTGGATCGACGCCCCGGTGAAGCCAGGCAAGGCGCCGAGCGCCTTCGCCCATCCGACCGTGACCGACGCGCATCCCTATGTGATGCTGAACTACCTCGGCAAAACCCGGGACGTGATGACGCTCGCCCATGAGCTCGGCCACGGGGTTCACCAGATCCTCGCCGCCGACCAGGGCGAATTCCTGTCCTCGACGCCGCTGACCCTGGCCGAAACCGCGTCGGTCTTCGGCGAGATGCTGACCTTCCGCCGGCTGCTGGACCGCGAGACCGACCCGAAAAAGCGGCGCACGCTGCTGGCCGGCAAGGTCGAGGACATGCTCAACACCGTGGTCCGCCAGATCGCGTTCTATGATTTCGAGTGCCGGGTCCATGCGGCCCGCGCCGAAGGCGAGCTGACCGGCGACGATCTGGGCGAGATCTGGATGCAGGTTCAGAAGGAAAGCCTCGGACCTATCTTCGAATTCGCACCGGGCTACGAGACGTTCTGGGCCTATATCCCGCATTTCATCCACTCGCCCTTCTACGTTTACGCCTATGCGTTCGGCGACGGCCTGGTGAACGCGCTCTACGCGGTCTACGAGGACGGCGGGCCCGGCTTCCAGGACAAGTATTTCGAGATGCTGGCCGCCGGCGGTTCCAAGGGTCACAAGGCGCTTCTGGCCCCGTTCGGCCTCGACGCCACCGACCCGGAGTTCTGGCAGAAGGGCCTCGGCCTGATCGACCGGATGATCGGCGAGCTGGAAGCGTCCGAGGTCTGACCGCCCCCGGCGCCGCCCTCCCCGGGGGCGGCGCGCCCCGCCGGCTTCCTTCGGCCCCCCGGTTGCCCCCCGACGCCGCGACCGCTATCACCGCAGGGTGCCGTTCAGGGAGGTTCCATGCCCGTCATCCTCCGCGCCGACCAGCCGGACTTCGAGTCGCGTTTCCAGGCCCTTCTGGCCCTGAAGCGGGAATCGGCCCCGGAGGTGGACGACGTCGTCGCCGCCATCCTCGATGACGTGCGGACCCGCGGCGACGACGCGGTGATCGAATACACCTCGCGTTTCGACCGGCTCGACCTCGCCCCCGACACGCTCGCCATCTCGCGCGAGGAAATCGCCGCCGCCTCCCTCGCCGTCCCGCCCGAAGAGGCGCAGGCGTTGGAGCTCGCGGCCGTCCGGATCGAGGCCTATCACCGCCGCCAGCTGCCCGAACCCGTCAGCTTCGAGGACGGGGCCGGGGCCACGCTCGGCTGGCGCTGGACCCCGGTGGACGCGGCCGGGCTCTATGTGCCGGGCGGGACCGCGTCCTACCCGTCCTCGCTGCTGATGAACGCCATTCCCGCCCGCGTCGCGGGCGTGCGGCGGCTCGCGGTGTGCATGCCGACGCCCGGCGGCAAGGTGAACCCGCTGACCCTGCTCGCGGCCCGCCTCGCGGGCGTCACCGAGATCTTCCGCATCGGCGGCGCCCAGGCCATCGGCGCGCTCGCCTACGGCACCCGGACCATCCGGCCCGTCGACAAGATCGCCGGCCCCGGCAACGCCTATGTCGCCGCCGCCAAGCGCCGGGTGTTCGGGACGGTGGGCATCGACATGATCGCCGGCCCCTCGGAAATTCTGGTCATCGCCGATGCAGCCCAGAATCCCGACTGGATCGCGATGGACCTGCTTTCCCAGGCCGAGCATGACGAAAGCGCCCAGTCGATCCTCGTCACCGACAGCGCCGCCATGGCCCAGGCGGTGATCGCGGCGGTGGAGCGCGCGCTCGCCCTCCTGCCCCGCCGCGACATCGCGGAGGCGTCGTGGCGCGCCAACGGCGCGGTGATCCTGACCCGCGACCTCGTCCAGGCCGCCGAGATCTCCGACCGCGTCGCGCCCGAGCATCTGGAGATCTGCACCGCCGACCCGGAGGGCCTCTCCGCCCATATCCGCCATGCCGGCGCGATCTTCCTCGGCGCCTACACGCCCGAGGCCATCGGCGATTATGTGGGCGGGCCCAACCATGTGCTGCCCACCGCACGCTCGGCCCGGTTCTCGTCCGGCCTCTCGGTGCTCGACTTCATGAAGCGCACCACCCTCGCCCGCATGACCCCCGGCGCGCTCGCCGCCATCGGGCCGGCGGCCGAAATCCTCGCCCGCTCCGAAGGGCTGGAGGCGCATGCCCGCGCGGTCCGCCTCCGGCTCGACGCGCTGAACGAAGCGCCGGCCCCGCGCGCCGACGCGAAAGAGGGCTCGAAATGACCCGCCTGACCGCCATCACCCTCGACGAAGCCGGCCTCGCCGCGCCGACGCCGGAAGTGGAGCAGGAGCGCAAGGTCGCGATCTACGACCTGCTGGAGGAGAACAGCTTCGCGCTCGCCCGCGACGGCGCCCCCGACGGACCCTATGCGCTGGGGCTGGGGATCGTGGACCGGCGCGTGGTCTTCGCGCTGACCACCGAGGCGGGGGACCCGGCCGGCGAATTCCACCTGTCGCTGGGCCCGTTCCGGCAGATCATAAAAGACTATTTCGCGATCTGCGAAAGCTATTACGACGCCGTCAAACGTCTGCCCCCTTCCCAGATCGAGGCGATCGACATGGGCCGGCGCGGCATCCACAACGAGGGCGCGCGGATCCTGCGCGAGCGTCTCGAAGGCAAGGCCGATGTGGACGCCGACACCGCGCGGAGGCTGTTCACCCTGGTCTGCGTCCTGCACTTCAAGGGCTGAGCGCGGGCGGACCATGGCCCTGCTCCCCGCCTCCATCCTCTTCTGCTGCGACCATAACGCGGTCCGCTCCCCCATGGCGGAGGGGCTGATGAAGAAGCTCCACGGCGCCCGCGTCTTCGTGCAGTCGGCGGGGGTGAAGCATGACATGGAGGTCGACCCCTTCGCCGTCTCGGTCTGCTCCGAGATCGGGGTGGAGCTGGAAAGGCACCGCGCCCGGTCGTTCGAGGATCTGGCGACGGTCGGAGAGCAGATCGACAGCTACGAGATGATCGTGGCGCTGTCGCCCGCCGCCCAGCGCGCCGCGCTCGATCACACCCGGTGGTACGCGACCGAGGTGCGCTACTGGCCCACCCTCGACCCCACCGGGATCGGGGAGCGGCGGGAGCAGAAGCTCGACGCCTATCGCGCGACGCGGGACCAGATTCTCGCGAACCTTCGGAAGGAATTCCCGGCGTTCTGAGGGGGGGCGGTGCGGCGGGTTTGCACCCGCCCTACGTGGCATCGTGGAAGATGATGCCCAGCGTCGTCCGCTCGCCCGTGCGCAGGCTCGACACGCCGTGGCGCTGCTTCACCCGGTAGGTTCCCCGCGTGCCCTGCCGGGGCCGGTCCGACACCGCGAAGGCCACCGCATGGCCCTGACGCAGGGGGACCACCGACGCGCGGGACTGTATGCGGGGGCGTTGCTCGGTCAGCACGAACTCGCCGCCCTCGAAGGCGTCGGGCGGGCTCAGCAGGACCACCACCTGGATCGGGAAGGCGAGGTCGCCGTAGAGGTCCTGGTGCAGGCAGTTGTAGTCTCCCGGCCCGTAGCGGAGCATCAGCGGCGTCGGCTTCGTCTGTCCCGCCGCAGCGCAGAGCGCGCGGAACTCGGCATGGGCGGCCGGATAGGGCGCCCCCTGCCCCATCCGCCCGGCCCAGGCGTTGGCGAGCGGCGCGAGCCGGGCGTAGAGGCTGGCGCGCAGCCCCGCGATCAGGCCCGGCAGCGGGTCGGCGAAGTACTTGTATTCCCCCTCCCCGAAGCCGTGCCGGCGCATGACGACATGGCTGCGGAAGGGCGCCTCCTGCGGGTAGAGGGCGGCGAGCCCCGCGCAGTCCTCGGGGCTCAGCACCGGACCGAGATCGGCGTGGCCGTCGGCGTCCAGCGCGTCGGAGACATCGGGAAGATCGAAGGCAGGCATCGGCGGGCTCCTTGGACGGGGTGCGGGTGAGCCTTCATCGTCCCTCCGGCCCCGCCGCGCAGCCCGTTTCCTGCGCGGCCCGAAGTCCCGGCGTCGGTGATCCGGCCGCGCGCTTGCGCGCGCCGCGCCCCCATGTCATCGAAAGCATGATCGAATGCATCACGGATCTGATGGCTGAATTCGGGAGACGACGCTTGGACGGCACGGGAGAGGTTCGCTACGGCGGCATGGTCAAATCGGCCGTGCGCGTCATCGAGATCCTGGAATTCTTCGAGGCCGAACGCCGCGCGCTCAAGGTCAGCGAGATCGTGGAGGGACTGAACCTGCCGCAATCCTCGGTCTCGACCCTGATGAAGACGCTGGCCGCGCAAGGCTATGTGGAGTTCGAGCCGCAGACCCGCCGCTACCGTCCCGCCGCGCGGCTCGCCTTCCTCGGCCACTGGGCGCTGGGGGGGCCGGGCAATGTCGAGCAGGTGCAGATCCTGATGCGCGCGCTCGCCGAGCAGACCGGGGAATCGGTGCTGCTGGGCGGGCGGAAGGGCCTGTTCATGCAATATCTCTCGATCATCGAGAGCCCGCACAACCTGCGCTTTTCGCTGCGCCCCGGGCTGGTGCGGCCGCTGCATGGCTCGGGCATCGGGATCATGCTGCTGACCCGCCGCTCGGACGACGAGGTCCGCCGCATCGTGCGCCGCCACCGCGCCGAATTCGGGTCCGAGGACGATTGGCCGGACGAGGAGCGCACGCTGGAAAACGTCCGCCTCGCCCGCGCCCAAGGCTATATCGAGACCTTCGGCATCGCCTCGCGCGGGGCGGGGACCATCTGCACCCTGCTGCCGATGCCGGGCTCGGGCCCCTGCCTCGGCATCGCGGTCGGCGGCCCGCTCAGCCGGCTCGACAGTCGCCGCGAGGCATTGCGCGACGTGCTGATCCGCGCCGTCGCCGCCTTCGCCCGCGACCTGGCGGAGGACGCAGGGGCGGAGGCCGAGCGCACCGCGCCGGACGTCATCCGAACCGGCCCCTAGGGCGCCCGGACCGCCCGCGCCCCGGGAAATCGGCCTCCCAGCCGCCCCGCCGCCCAATCCCGACTGGACGTGTCGGGCACGGGAGGCGATAGATCGTGGACGCCGACGGACGGGCTCGCCCGACCGCTCAAAGAGCGTCCGGAGCGGCCTCGGGGTCGCGACCGGCGGATCCAGGGAGGGAACCACATGATCACGCGCAGAACCGGCCTTCGCGGTCTGGCCGCCGCCGCGGCCGCCGCCTTCGTCGCCGCCCTGCCCGGCGCTTCGGGCGCGCAGGCGCAGGAATTCACCTTCAAGCTGCACCATCTGCTGTCCGCACAGGCCCCGGCGCATTCCAGGATGCTGGTCCCCTGGGCCGCGCAGGTGGAGGCGAATTCCGGCGGCCGGGTGAAGATCGAGATCTACCCCGCGATGACCCTCGGCGGTCGCCCGCCCGAGCTGATCAACCAGGTGCGCGACGGCGTCGTCGACCTGATCTGGACGGTCAACGGCTACACCCCCGGCCTCTTCCCGCGCACCGAGGTGTTCGAACTGCCCAACGTCTTCACCAACGATCCCCGCGCCGCCGATCTCGCGATGAACGAGATGCTGGAATCGGGCGCGCTCGCCGACGACTACAAGGGCATGCAGGTGATGTTCCTGCACGTCCATGCCGGTCAGGCGATGCATATGCGCGACAAGCTGGTGCGGATGCCGGCGGATCTCGCGGGGCTCAAGATCCGCACCCCCACCCGCACCAACGCCTGGGTGATCGAGGCGCTCGGCGCCGTCCCCGTCGCGATGCCGGTGCCCGACCTGCCGCCTGCGCTGCAAAAGGGCGTGGTCGACGGCGCCTTCATCCCGTTCGAGATCATCCCGCCGCTCAAGATCCAGGACCAGACCCGGTATCAGATCGAGCTGGCGGACGAGGGACGGCTCGGCACCACCACCTTCCAGGTCTCGATGAACCAGGCCCGCTGGGACGCGCTGCCTGACGACATCAGACAGGCGTTTTCGGATGCCTCGGGCCCCGAATGGCAGGCGCAGGTCGGCGACATCTGGCGGGCGTCGGACGATTTCGGCATCGGCCTCGCGGTCAAGGCGGGCAACGAGCACATCACGCTCAACGCCGAGGAGACCGCGGCCTTCGAGACCGCCATGGACCCGGTGGTGGCGAAATGGGTCGAAGAGGTGAAGGGCAAGGGCATCGACGGCCAGGCCCTGGTCGACGAGGCCCGTGACCGCATCGCCGCGCACACGGCGAAATGAGCGACGAGCCCCGTCGCCGCGCCGGCTGGACCGGCGCGGCGGCCCGCGCGATCGAGCTCTGGGCGCTCGCCGGCGGCTGCCTGCTGCTGGCGGTCGTGCTGCTCAACGCCGCCTCGGTGATCGGGGGGGTGGTCTGGGTCCCGGTGCCCGGCGAGTTCGAGCTGACCGAGATGGGCGTGGCGGTCGCGGCTTTCACGTTCCTGCCGTGGTGCCAGCTGACCGGCGCCAACGTCACCGCCGACATCTTCACCGCCCGCGCCTCGCGCGTCTGGACCGCGCGCTTCGCACTGGCCGCGTCGGTGGTGGCGCTGTTCTTCGCGCTGCTGCTGCTGTGGCGGATGTGGGCGGGGATGGAGGACCAGCGCGAATACGACTACATGACCGCCATCCTTCAGGTCCCGGTCTGGTGGGCCTTCCCGCCGATCCTGGTGTCGCTCGCCCTGCTGGCGCTCGCCGCCCTGGTGTCGCTTGTCGAGGCGGCGCCGGTCGCCGCCGGCAGGGGCACCGCATGATCGACGCGGTGACCCTCGGCGTGCTGGGACTGGTGGCGCTGGTCGCGCTGATCGCGCTGCGCATGCCGATCGCCTATGCGATGATCCTGGTGTCGGGCATCGGCATCACCTGGCTGAACGGCTCGGCCCTGATGCTCAACCAGCTGAAAACGCTGGCCTATGGGCAATTCTCCATCCACTCGCTGTCGGTGATCCCGATGTTCGTGCTGATGGGGGCGCTGGCCTCGAAGGCCGGGCTGTCGCAGGCCCTGTTCCGCGGCGCCAACGCCTGGCTGGGCCGTCTGCCGGGCGGCACCGCCATGGCCGCCATCGCCGCCTGCGCGGGGTTCGGGGCGGTCTGCGGCTCGTCGCTCGCCACCGCCTCGACCATGGGGCGCGTCGCCCTGCCCGAGCTTGCGCGCTACAACTATTCCGGCGCGCTCGCCACCGGGACGCTGGCGGCGGGGGGCGTGCTCGGCATCCTCATCCCGCCCTCGGTGGTGCTGATCGTCTACGCGATCATCACCGAGGCCAACATCGTCACCATGTTCATGGCGGCGATGATCCCCGGGCTGATCGCCGTCGGCCTGTTCCTGGTCACCATCGCGCTTTACGTGACGTTGCGGCCCGAAGCCGGCCCCCGCGGCGCGCCGGTCACAGCCGCCGAGCGTCGGGCCGCGACGCTGGGCGTGATCCCGGTGGTGGCGATCTTCGGGCTGGTGCTCGGCGGCATATATGCCGGCCTCTACAACCCGACCCCCGCCGCCGCCGTCGGCGTGTTCCTGGTCTGGGTGGTCGGCACGTTGCAGGGCCGCCTGCGCCTGCCCCAGATGGTCGAGGCGCTGAAGGAGACGGCGGGCGCCACCGGCATGATCTACCTGATCCTGCTCGGCGCCGAGATGATGAAGATCTTCATGTCCCGCATCGGCCTGCCGCAGGAGACGGCGGCCTGGATCGCGGGATCGGGGCTCACGCCCATGGCGGTGCTGCTGCTGCTGCTGCTGGCGCTGATCGTGCTGGGCTGCTTCCTCGACAGCCTGTCGATGATCCTGCTGGTGATCCCGTTCTTCTGGCCGGTGCTGATCGAGCTCAACGGCGGGCTCTACCAGGGGGCCGAGGGCGCGGGCTTCGGCCTGTCGACCGAAGAGCTCAACGTCTGGTTCGGGATTCTGGCGTTGATCGTGGTGGAGCTGGGGCTGATCACGCCGCCGGTGGGGATGAACGTCTTCGTGATCTCGGCGCTCGCGAAAGACGTGCCGATGAGCGAGACCTTCAAGGGCGTGGCCCCGTTCTTCGCGGCCGAAATGCTGCGCGTCGCCCTGCTGATCGTCTTCCCCGGCGTGGTGCTGTTCCTGCCGCGTCTGCTCGGCGGTTGAGCGACCGGGCAGGCCCCCACGTGACCCCACCATGAGCGGAGAGTTCATCTCCGAGCCATTCAACCTGAGGTAAACGAAACCTTATCGGGCCTCGCGGCTCGTTTGTCTTTGGCGTTCCACCCTGCGCTTTGAGTTTGGGGATCCGAAGTGAAGTGATGCGTCTCGGTTGCGAGGCGAAGGTCGGCCTGGTCGCGGCGGCGCCTTGGCGCAGCCCCGATCATGGCCGGCCTGTTCGGCGACGTCGCCGATGAACAGGCTCGCCCCTCTCCGCGCGGCCCCCCTCCTCCGCGAACGGGGAAGCAAGACGCGGGTCGGGGCGGGCGTCGGTCAGTCCAGGCGGGTGAAGCTTTCGGGGCGGGCGCGGCGCCAGCGGTTCATCAGGCTTTCGTCCTTGCAGGTGCCGTCGAGCAGGCTGCCCTCGTTGATCGGCAGGAACAGCAGGTCGCCCTCGATGGTCTGCCCCATCTTCTGGCGGAAGTTGAAGTGATAGGGGCTCAGCTCATAGGGCTGCTCCAGCCCCGCCGCGCCGATCATGTGGCCCAGCGCCTTGAGCGTGTTGTTGTGGAAATTCGCCACCCGCACCGACTTGTCGCCGACGTCGAGCGCGCGCTGGCGCAGCTTGTCCTGCGTCGCCACCCCCACCGGACATTCGTTGGTGTGGCAGGCCTGGGCCTGGATGCAGCCGATGGAGAACATGAAGCCGCGGGCCGAATTGCACCAGTCCGCACCCATCGCGAGCGTCTTGGCGATGTCGAAGGCGGTGACCTGCTTGCCCGCGGCCCCGATGCGGATCCGTCCCCGGATCCCGGCCCCGCGCAGCGTGTTGTGAACGATCATCAGGCCGTCCTGCAGCGGCATCCCCATATGGTTGGAGAATTCCAGCGGCGCGGCCCCGGTCCCGCCTTCGGACCCGTCGACGACGATGAAGTCGGCATAGATCCCGGTCTGGATCATCGCCTTGACGATGCACATGAATTCGCGCCGATGCCCGATGCAGAGCTTGAAGCCCACCGGCTTGCCGCCCGACAGCTCCCGCAGGCGGCCGATGAACGCGACCATCTCCAGCGGGGTATTGAACGCCGAATGCGAGGGGGGGGAGATGCAGTCCTCCCCCATCGGCACATGCCGCGCCTCGGCGATCTCCTCGGTGATCTTGGCGGCGGGCAACATGCCGCCATGGCCGGGCTTGGCGCCCTGCGACAGCTTCAGCTCGATCATCTTGACCTGCGGATCGGCGGCCTGCCTGGCGAAAAGCTCCGGGTCGAAGCCGCCGTCCGCGTTGCGGCAGCCGAAATAGCCGGTGCCCACCTGGAAGATCAGGTCGCCCCCGCCCGCGCGGTGATAGCGCGAAATCCCGCCCTCGCCCGTGTCATGGGCGAAGCCGGCGAGCTTCGCCCCCTTGTTCAGCGCATGGATGGCGTTGCCCGACAGCGCGCCGAAGCTCATCGCCGAGATGTTGTAGATCGAGGCGTTGTAGGGCTGTTTGCAGTCGGGCCCGCCGATGGAGACGCGGAAGTCGAAATCGGTGACGTGCTTGGTGGCGACCGAATGGGTCATCCACGAATAGCCGGCGTCGTAGACCCGCTCATGCGTGCCGAAGGGCTTGGCGTCCTCGACGTTCTTGGAGCGCTGATAGACGAGCGAGCGGACCTCGCGGCTGAAGGGCTCCTCGTCCTCGTCGCCTTCGATCAGATACTGACGGATTTCAGGGCGGATGCCTTCGAACAGCCAGCGCATGTGGCCGATCACGGGATAGTTGCGCAGCACCGCATGCCTGGACTGGCTCAAGTCGTAGATGCCGAGCAGGAACAGCGCCGACATCAGCACCCCGCCCACGGAGGCCATGAGGTCGTAGCCCGGAAGGGCCAGCGCAATGGCGAAGAACGTGATCGCCAGGACCGCCGTCATGGCGAAGGTGGTGTATCGCGTCATGTCGTCCAGAGCCTTTCCACCGAGGGTCTCGCGACGGCTCGCCGGGTCCGGCGCGTCGCGACTCGGCATGTAGCATGATCGTACGTAAATTCTTTCACCAACCGCAACGCGACCCCCAGCCTGCATCCGCAGGCCGGAGGCGCATGCCGCGCAGAGGCGTCCCCTTGGACGCGGCCCGGATCAGGCCATGGATTGCAGCAGCTTGAGCAGGTTGGGCTTGTCCACTTTCTCGATGGCGTTGCGCGGCAGCACCTCGATGAAGAACAGCCGCTTGATCCGCTGGAGTTTGCCGAGCCGGGCGTTGGCGTGTTCGATCAGCGCGGCCTCGCTCACCCGCGCGCCCGGGCGCGCGACCACGCCCGCCCAGGGGATCTCGCCCCATTCCTCGTCCGGCGCGCCGGCGACGCCGACCTCCAGCACGTCGGGATGCGACTGGATCGCCTCCTCCAGGTCGGTGGCGTAGATGTTGAAGC
>NZ_JBSRTQ010000104.1:0-15431 GCF_055129145.1 Albimonas sp.
GGGCGCCCGGAGACGGCGCGGCATGCGCGCCGCCGAAGCGCGCCGCGGGCGGGCCGGCGACACCGGCGGTCGGCCTGCGCGGCGCTCCCGTCTTCGGGCCCGCCTCCGGGGCAAGGCGCTCAGCGCCCCGTCTCGCCCTCCGGCGGCTCGGAGACCAGGATCGGCATCCGGTCCGTGCAGAACCAGGTCACCCCGTATTCCACCGGCCGCCCGGCCCCATCCGCGCTCAGGCTCTCGGCCCGCAGCAGGGGCGTCGCCTCGGGCGTCATCAGGTGATGCGCGATCAGCGCCCCCGCCCGCTGCGCCGTCATCCGCGTCCACAACCGCGTGTAATCCGGCACCCCGCCCATCGCCAGCGCCCGGGTCACCGAGCCGGTGTCGCGCAGCGCATCGAGGAACCGAGGCAGCGCGTCGGCCGGGTAGACCGAGCGCGAATAGGCCACCGGCGCGCCGTCCGCCACGTTCAGCGTCTCCGAGATATGCACCCGCTCGCCCCGCCGCAGCCCGAGGATCTCCGCCTCCGCCTTCGAGGGCGCCGTCGTCTCCAGCCGCAGGAACCGCCGCTCCGGCGTGCGGCCGGCGGCGCGCAGGGCGGCGGTGAACCGCATGCGGCGCGAGATCGGATAGTCGGTCGCCGCATGGGTCACCACCGCCCCCGCCCCGCGCCGCACATGCACCATGCCCGCCTCGCTCAGCGCCGCCATCGCCCGGCGCAGCGTGTGGCGGTTGACCCCGAAGCGGGTGGCGAGCGCGGTCTCGGACGGCATCCGCTCCCCCGTCGCCCAGCGCTTTTCGCGGATGTCGTCGGCCAGCACGTCGCGGATCCGGGCCCAGAGCGGCAGGGTCGGGTCGGCCGCCTCCAGCCCCATGGACGCGCGGGGCGGCGGCGGGCCGTCCCCCGACAGGCTGTCGCGCGGCGCCTGATCCGGATCATTTGTCATGCGAACGTCACCATTCCCGCGTTGAAACTCCCTGCCGGCTGGGTCATACCATACTTGTGCAGTTATCTAGTTGGCTAGACAAAAATGCAAGATGTAGAGACACGGGCGGCAGCGCCCGAATCCGCCCCCGAGGCCCGAAGGGTCTGGATGTCGCTGCTGGCCAAGGCGCCCGAGGCTCGGCTCGCCGCGCTCTGGTCCGCCGCGGGCCTCGCCCCCGACTTCGCCTGGCTGCGCGCGCCGGAAGCCGGGGCGGTGATGCTGCGCGGCCGGGCCGGGGCCGTGGGCGCGCCGTTCAACCTCGGCGAGATGACCGTGACCCGCGCCGCCCTGCGCCTTTCGGACGGGGCCGTGGGCCACGCGATGGTGCAGGGCCGAAGCCGGGAGAAGGCCCGCGTCGCGGCGCTGTGCGACGCGCTGATGCAGACCGAAGCCGCATCAGGCGTCCGCGCCGCCATCCTCGACCCCTTGGCCGCCGAAGCGAAGGCCCGGAGCGCCGCCCGCGCCGGCCGCGCCGCCGCCACCAAGGTCGATTTCTTCACCATGGTCCGCGGAGATAACGCATGACCCCCGCTCCCATCTCCGCGCTCGAGGGCGGGTTCGCCGAGGCCCCCCTCGACGCCGCCCGCGCCTTCCGCGCGCTGATCGACGCGCTGTCGCGCCCGGGGCGCGTGGCCCGCATCGCCGGCGCCGTCCCGCCCGCGCCGTTCCCGCCCGCCGCCGGCGCGCTGGCCCTGACGCTCTGCGACGCGGAAACCCCGGTCTGGCTCGCGCCCGCGCTGCGCACCCCGGCGCTGCAGGCCTGGCTGACCTTCCACTGCAACGCGCCGCTGACGCTCGATCCCGCCGCCGCCGCCTTCGCCTTCGGCGCGCCGGAAGCGCTGGCCGAGGAACTCGACGCCTTCGCCATCGGCTCCCCCGAATATCCCGACGCCTCCGCCACGCTGGTCGCGCTGGTCGAGGGGTTCGACGGCGAGGCCCTGACCCTCGCCGGCCCCGGCGTCGACGGAACCGCGCGCCTGGCGCTCGGCCCCGACGCCGCCGCGATCGCCGCCCTGCACGCTTGCAATCGGGCGCTGTTCCCGCAGGGCCGCGACCTGTTTCTCGTGGCCCACGACCAGGTCGCGGGCCTGCCGCGCTCCACCCGCATCTCGCCCGAGGAGGCCTGAGCCATGTATGTCGCGGTCAAGGGTGGCGAACGCGCCATCGACAACGCCCATGCCTGGCTGGCCGAAGCCCGGCGCGGCGATCTTTCGGTGCCCGAACTGAGCGTCGCGCAGATCCGCGAGCAGATGGCGCTCGCCGTCAACCGGGTGATGGCCGAGGGCTCGCTGCACGATCCCGACCTCGCAGCCCTGGCGATCAAGCAGTCCCGCGGCGACCTGATCGAGGCGATCTTCCTGATCCGGGCCTACCGGACCACGCTGCCGCGGTTCGGGGCGTCGCGCCCGCTCGACACCGGGGCGATGGCGGTGACCCGGCGGGTGTCCGCCACCTTCAAGGATGCGCCGGGCGGCCAGGTGCTGGGCCCGACCTTCGACTACACCCACCGCCTCATCGATTTTTCGCTGGCAGCCGAAGCGCAGGCGGATCCGGTCGCGGGGGTGTCCGATGCCGTCCTCCCGCCCCGCACCCCCCATATCGCCGAATTCCTCGATGCCGAGGGCCTGCTCCAGTCCGAACCCGAGGGCGTTCCCACGCCTCCGGACCTCACCCGCCAGCCGCTCGCCTTTCCGGCGTCCCGCGCGCTGCGGCTGCAGGCGCTGGCTCGCGCCGATGAGGGGTTCACCCTGTCGCTGGCTTATTCCACCCAGCGAGGATATGGCCGCAACCACCCGTTCGTAGGAGAACTTCGCGTGGGGACCGTGGCGGTCGAGGCCGACATCCCCGAGCTCGGCTTCGCGATCGAAATCGGCGAGATCGAGCTGACCGAATGCGAGACGGTCAACCAGTTCGCCGGCTCCAGAACCGAGCCCCCGCAGTTCACCCGCGGCTACGGCCTGACGCTGGGCCATTGCGAGCGCAAGGCGATCTCCATGGCCCTGGTCGACCGCGCGATGCGCTGGCAGGAGCTGGGCGAGGACTTCATCGGCGCGCCCGCGCAGGATGAGGAATTCGTTCTAAGCCATTGCGACAACATCCAGGCGACCGGTTTCCTGGAGCATATCAAGCTGCCCCACTACGTCGACTTCCAGGCGGAGCTGGAGCTGATCCGGACGCTGCGCCGCGAGGCCACGCCCCAGACGGAGGCCGCGGCATGACCGGCGCCGATTACAACTTCGCCTATCTCGACGAGCAGACCAAGCGGATGATCCGCCGGGCCCTTCTGAAGGCCGTGGCGATCCCCGGCTATCAGGTGCCCTTCGCCTCGCGCGAAATGCCCATGCCCTATGGCTGGGGCACGGGCGGCGTGCAGGTGACGGCGGCGACCCTCACCCCCGAGGACACGCTGAAAGTCATCGACCAGGGCGCGGACGACACCACCAACGCGGTCTCAATTCGAAAATTCTTCCAGAAGGTTGCGGGCGTTTCCACAACCGAGAAGACCGCCGAGGCGACCGTCATCCAGACCCGCCATCGCATCCCGGAGCGCGACCTGACCGAGGGCCAGATCCTCGTCTATCAGGTTCCGATCCCCGAGCCGCTGCGCTTCCTCGAGCCGCGCGAGACCGAGACGCGGAAAATGCACGCGCTCGCCGAATACGGCCTGATGCATGTCAAACTCTACGAGGACATCGCCCGCCACGGCCATATCGCCACCTCTTACGCCTATCCGGCGCTGGTCGAGGGCCGCTATGTGATGGATCCCAGCCCGATCCCCAAATTCGACAACCCCAAACTGTCGAATTGCCCGGCGCTTCAACTGTTCGGCGCGGGACGTGAACAGCGGATCTACGCCATTCCGCCCTATACCCGGGTGGTCAGCCTCGATTTCGAGGATCACCCGTTCGAGCGCGGCGGCGCGGCGCAGGACTGCGCGATCTGCGCGGCCTCGGGCGTCTATCTCGACGAGGTGATCATGGACGATGCGGGCGGGCGCATGTTCGTCTGCTCCGACACCGATCATTGCCGGGAGCGGCTGGAGGCCGGCCATCTCGGCCCGATGGGCGTGGCGCGCGAAGGAGAAGCCGCATGACCGACCGTCCTTTGCTGTCCGTCCAGGGAGTCGCGAGGCGTTATGGCGCGCGCGTCGGCTGCGAGGACGTGTCCTTCGACCTCTGGCCCGGCGAGGTCATGGGGATCGTAGGCGAAAGCGGCTCGGGCAAGTCCACGCTCCTGTCCTGCATCTCCGGCCAGGGCGACCCGGACGAGGGGCGGGTGGTCTACGATGCGCGCGATCTCGGCCCGACCGACATCCGCGCGATGTCCGAGCCGCGCCGGCGGATGCTGATGCGCACCGACTGGGCCTTCGTGCATCAGAACCCGCGCGACGGGCTGCGCATGACCGTCTCTGCCGGGGCCAATGTCGGCGAGCGGCTGATGGCCGTCGGCGCGCGGAACTACGCGAACATCCGCGCGCAAGCCACGGACTGGCTTGGGAAGGTCGAAATCGCGGATGACCGGATCGACGATCGTCCTGCGGCGTTTTCGGGCGGCATGCAGCAGCGGCTGCAGATCGCGCGCAACCTCGTCACCGGGCCGCGACTGGTGTTCATGGACGAGCCGACCGGGGGCCTCGACGTCTCGGTGCAGGCGCGCCTTCTCGACCTGATCCGCGGGCTGGTGCGCGAGCTTGGCCTGTCCGCGGTGATCGTCACCCATGATCTGGCCGTAGTGCGTCTGCTCGCCGACCGGCTGATGGTGATGAAGGACGGGCGGGTGGTGGAGACCGGGCTGACCGACCAGGTGCTCGACGATCCGCAGCACGCCTATACCCAGCTTCTCGTGTCCTCGGTGCTTCAGGCATGATCGCAGGTATTGGAGCCAAGCCGATGATCCAAATGACGAATGTCGCCAAAACCTTCACGCTGCACCAGCAGGGCGGCCAGGTCCTGCAGGTGATCCGCGGCGCGTCCTTCCAGGTCGCGCCCGGCGAATGCGTGGCGCTGACCGGGCCGTCTGGATCTGGAAAATCAACGGTCATGCGAATGGTTTACGGGAACTATCTCGCCCAATCGGGCGCCATCCGGGTCGGCGATCTGGACCTCACCTCCGCCGCCCCGCGCGAGATCTCCGCCCTGCGCCGCGGCACGCTGGGCTACGTCTCCCAGTTCCTGCGCGTCGTCCCTCGCGTCCCGACGCTCGCCGTGGTGGCCGAGCCGCTGCTTTCGCTCGGCGTCGCCCGCGAAACCGCGGAGGCGCGCGCGGCGGAGCTGCTCGCAAGGCTCAATGTTCCCAAAGCGTTGTGGAGCCTTTCTCCCATGACCTTCTCAGGCGGCGAACAGCAGCGGGTCAACATCGCGCGCGGCTTCGCCCATGAATATCCGGCGCTGCTGCTGGACGAGCCGACCGCCTCGCTCGACCCCGTCAACCGCGGCGTGGTGCTCGATCTGATCGAAGAGGCCAAGGCGCGCGGCGCCGCCATCCTCGGCATCTTCCACGACGCCGAGGCCCGGGCGCGGGTCTGCGACCGCGGCGTGGACGTGGGCGCCTTCACGCCGGAGGCGGCCGCATGAGCCGGGGCACGCTGCATCTCGTGGTCGGCCCGTCGGGCGTCGGCAAGGACTCGTTGATCGACGCCGCCCGCGACGCCCGCCCGGACCTGGTGTTCCCGACCCGGATCATCACCCGGCCGGCGGACTCCGGGGGCGAGGCGCATGACTTCCTCCCCCTCGCCGATTTCGAGCGTCTGGAGGCGGCGAAAGGCTTTCTGCTGTCCTGGCGCGCACATGGCCTCGCCTACGGCATCCCGGCCGAGGCGGGGGCGGCGCTGGAAGCGGGCCAGGGCGTGGTGGTCAACGTCTCGCGCGGCGTGATCGCCGCCGCCCGCGCCGCCCATGCGCCGCTGCGGGTGCTCGCCGTCACCGCGCCGGCCGCCGTGCTCGCCCGTCGCCTCGCCGCCCGCGGCCGCGAAACCGAAGACCAGATCGCCGCCCGCCTCGCGCGCGCCGAGCTTTCCGCCCCCAAAGGCCCCGACGTGCGCGAAATCGACAATTCCGCAACGCTGGAAGCGGCTTGCGCCGCGTTCCTCGCCTCCCTCGCCCCGGCCGTCCAATCCGACAGGAGCCCCGCATGACCCTCGATCTGACCGAGGCGCGCCCCGCCGTCGCCGAGACCATCCTCGCCAACGCCCGCATCGTGCTGGGGGACGAGGTGATCGCCGGCTCCCTGCGTCTGGTCGACGGCGTGATCGCCGACATCGCCCCCGGGGCCTCGCGGCTGGGCCAGGACATGGGCGGCGACCTGATCGCCCCCGGCCTGATCGAGCTGCACACCGACAACCTGGAGCGCCATTGCGAGCCGCGCCCCGGCGCCTCCTGGCCGCGTGAGGCGGCGGTGATCGCGCATGACGCGGAACTGGCCTCGGTCGGCATCACCACGGTTTTCGACGCGATCAGAGTGGGTTCCGTGGTGTCGTTCCGCAAAGCCGCCTATGGCCGCTACGCCCGCGAGGCTGCGGATGCCATCCTCAAGCTGAAGCGCGAAGGCGCGCTGCGCATCTCCCATTTCATCCACCTGCGCGCCGAGATCTGCTCTGAGACGCTGGTCGACGAACTCGACGAATTCGGCCCGGAGGACGAGGTCCGCATCCTGTCGCTGATGGACCACACGCCCGGTTTCCGACAGTTCCGCGACGTGAGCCAGCTGCGTCGCTATCATGAGGGCAAATACGGGCGCGGCAAGGCCGACATGGACGAATATCTGGAGTTCCTCGGCGCCCTCTCCGCGCGGGTCAGCGCCACCCATGAAGAGGCCGCCGCGGCGCGGGGCCGGGCGCTCGGCGCGGTGCTGGCGAGCCATGACGACACCGATGCGGGCCATGTCGAGGCTTCGGCCCGTCACGGCGCACGGGTGGCCGAGTTCCCGACCACAATGGAGGCGGCGCGGGCCTGCCAGACGGCCGGCATCGCGGTGATGATGGGCGCGCCCAACCTGCTGCGCGGCGGCTCGCATTCGGGCAATGTCGCGGCCTCGGATCTGGCGGCGGAAGGCTTGCTCGACATCCTCTCCTCCGACTACGCCCCGTCCTCGCTGCTGATGGCCGCGGTGCGGCTGGGGGAGGAGAGCGGCGACATGGCCCGCGGTTTCGCGACCGTCACCCGCGCCCCCGCCCGGGCGACGGGGCTGACCGACCGTGGCGAGATCGCGCCCGGGCTGCGCGCCGATCTGGTGCGGGTGCGCCTCGGCCACTCCGCCCCGGTGATCCGCGGCATGTGGGTGGGGGGCGAGCGGCTCTGACCGCTCGCCCGCGGGCGCCGGCCCCTGCGCCTGCGCCGCAGACCGGCGACGCCCGCGAACCTCGTCCCAACCGGAGCCCGCCATGCCCTCTCCCCCGCTCGACGGTCTCGATCACCTGCTGCTGGTCGTCGCCGATCCGGAGGCGGCGGCGGTCTGGTATGGGCGGGTGCTGGGCGCGGTCGCGGTCTCGATGCCCACCCCGAACGGGCCGCGGATCCAGCTGGACCTTGCGGGAACCCGGATCAGCCTCTTGCGCGCGGGGCGGGCGAGCATGCCGCCGCTGCGCAATCCGGTGGCAGGCTCGGGCCATTTCTGCGTGCTCACCCAGGCGCCGCTGGCCGACTGGCTGACGCATTTCGCCGCCGAGGACGTGCCCATCGCCGACGGGCCCGCGCCCCGCGACGGACGGTTGGGGCCGCTCGAAAGCGTCTATGTCCACGATCCCGACGGCAACATGGTCGAGGTCGCCCGGCGGATCGACGGGATCAGTCCAGCCGCTTCTCCATGAACACGCTCGACCCGTTCTCCCGATAGACGCCGAAGGGGCCGCGGCGCGCATAGCCCGCGCGCTCATAGGCGCGGATGGCGGCGGGGCTGTCGGAGCCGGTCTCCAGGCGCATCAGGGGCAGGGCGCGGGCCCGGGCCTCCGCCTCCAGCGCCGCGATCACCGCGGCGGCGAGCCGGCGACCCCGCGCCTCGGGCAGGGTGTACATGCGCTTGAGCTCCCCATAGCCGTCCAGCGGGGCGAAGCCGCCGCAGGCCAACGGCGCGCCGTCCTGCCACAGCACGAGGAAATGCACGCGCGCGGCGACCAGCTGCTCGGGCGAGAAGGCGTAGCGCAGCTCCGGCGGGTAGATCGCGGCCTGCTCCCGCTCGGAGCCCGCGATCAGGGCGAGCGCTTCGGGCGCGCCGGGAGGGGTGAGGCGGATGTCGAACGGGGCGGCTGAGACGGTCATCGGTGGGGTTCCGGGGCGGGGATCGGGATGGGGGGATCGGGAGCGCGGGGGCGAGTTTTCGGCGCAGGCGCGCAGGGGTCAAGGCGTCGAGCCCCGCGGGCGACGCATACCCGCCCTGCATCCGGGCCGCCGTCCGGACCCCGCGTCGGCGCGCCGCTGGCCAGAGGCCCGCCGCAGCGCATATTGAGGGCGCGCCCGACCCGCTCCCGCCGCCCCCCGCCCGAAGCCTGCCCGCAGCCAGCCAGACGGAGCCCCCCATGCGCTATTTCCCGATGTTCCTGGACCTGCGCGACCGTCCCGTCCTGATCGCAGGCGGCGGCGAGCAGGCGGCCCAGAAGGTCCGCCTGATCCGGCGCGCCGGTCCGCGCATCGCGGTGATGGCGCCGACGCTCGAGCCCGAGCTCGCGGCGCTGGAAGCCGATGGCCGCATCCGCCATGTCCCGGCGGTCTATGACGAGGCGGAGGTCGACGCCGCCGTCGTCGCCTTCTGCGCCTCGGGCTGCGTGGGGGTGGATGCGTGGATCGCCGCGCGGATCAAGGCGCGGGGCGGCGTCGTCAATGTGGTGGACAAGCCGCGGCTCTGCACCGCGATCACCCCGGCGCTGGTCGACCGGGACCCGCTGGTGGTCGCCATCGGAACCGAGGGCGTGGCCCCGGTGATGGCCCAGCGGGTCAAGACCATGGCCGAGGGCTGGCTGGAGCCGGGCCTGGGCGCGTTCCTGTCGGAGCTCGCCCCCCTGCGGCCGGTGATGGCGGAGACGACGCTCGCCCCCGACCCGCGCAGGTTCTGGAACTGGATCATGGACGGGCCGCGGGCGCGGGCGGCGGCGGGGGATCTGGAGGGCGCGGTGGCGGAGGTGCGCGCGGCCATCGCGGCGGGGGGCGCGCCGGACGCCGCCGCCGCGGGCCGGCTGACCCTGATCGCGCTGCCGGCGGCGGGGGTGGACCTGCTGCCGCTGCGCGCCGTGCGCCGGATGCAGGAGGCCGACCTGCTGATCCACCCGCCCCATGCGCCGGAAGCGGCCCTCGAGCTCGCCCGCCGCGACGCCGAACGCCTCGGCGCCGCGGTGCTGCCCGTCGACGAGATCGGGGCGAGACTGGCCGGGGGCGCCTCCGTCGCCGCCCTCGTCGCCGCGCCCGACTGGACCGCCGCCTGCGCCGCCGCCGACCGCGCCGGGTGGGCGCCCGAACGGCTGACCGCCGGCGCGGCGGCCTGAGGCCTTTTCGGATCGGCGACGCCCGGGGCCGATAATCAGGCGCCGATCCGCGCCGCGCTCCGCCGCGGGCGGGGGAAAGCGAGGGCCGGGCGCCCCAGCCCCCAGCCCCCAGCTCCCGGTCGCCGGGGCGCGGAGCGACGCGCCTGGTCAAGCGTCCGATGCCCTCGGTCCAGACCGCCGCAACGGGCGGCGCGGGAGGCGCCGCGACCGCCGTCGCGCCCGTTGCGCCGCCCCTCCCGCGGCGCGGTCCGGCGGGGCGCCGGCGGAGCCGTTTCCGGGGCCCGCCCGCGCGGCCGATGGGGACCGGGAGACCGCGCCGTCCGCGCCCCCGATCCAGCGCGCCGCGGGCGCTTCGGTCCGACCTGCGCGACGGCGGACGCGGCGCCCTGGTCCCTCGCCTCCATCGCGCCGCCGCTCCCGAAGCGTCACCATTGGGTGAGACGGCGAAACATCGCGTCTGCGGCCGCGAAATCCGGTTTATCGAAGGCGGCGACGCGCCCGCTCGCCCCCAGAACGCCCGCCCCCGAACACCGGACGTCGATCCCGGAGCCCCCGATGACGCATGACGCCGCCGGCCTCGCCCTCTCCCTTCCCGACGCCCAGGCCGCCGCGACCTGGGACGCGGCGGTGCGCGCCTTCCTCGCCCATGGCGCCGCCACGCCTGAGCTCATCGCCGACGTCCTCGCCCGCGAACCCGGTTTCGCCATGGGCCACGCCGCCCGCGGGCTGATGCTGTTCCTGCTCGCCCGGGCCGAGCTGATGCCCGCCGCCGAAGCCAGCCTCGCCGCCGCCCGCGCCGCCGGGGCCGGAGGCGGCGCCACCGCGCGCGAAGCGCAATATGTCGAGGCGCTGGCCGAAGCCCTATCGGGTCGCCCCTCCGCCGCCGCCGCCCGCCTCGCGCGGACCGCCCGCGCCCATCCGGGCGACGCGCTCGCGGTGAAATTCGCCCAGACCCTCCGTTTCATCCTCGGCGACGCGCCCGCGATGCGGCGCGAGGCGGAGGCGTCGCTCGCCCCCGAAGCCGGCCTCGGCCCCGAGCATCCGCTGCATGGCTACGTGCTCGGCCAGGCCGCCTTCGCGCGGGAGGAGACCGGGGCCTATGCCGAGGCCGAAGCCGCCGGGCGCCAAGGCCTCGAACGCGCCCCCGACGACGCCTGGGGGCTGCATGCGGTGGCCCATGTCCTCGACATGACTGCCCGCGCCGGGGACGGGGTGCGTCTGCTCGCCGGCCAATCCGCCCGCTGGGCGCATTGCAGCAATTTCGGCCTGCACGTGTGGTGGCATCTGGCGCTCTTCCATCTCGACGGCGGGCGGCCGATGGCGGCGCTCCGGCTCTACGACGCAAGGGTGCGCGCCACGCCGACCGACGAATACCGCGACATCGCCAACGCCGCCTCCCTG
Source organism: Albimonas sp. (assembly GCF_055129145.1). Classification (NCBI taxonomy): domain Bacteria; kingdom Pseudomonadati; phylum Pseudomonadota; class Alphaproteobacteria; order Rhodobacterales; family Paracoccaceae; genus Albimonas; species Albimonas sp. The sequence continues at coordinate 10,852 of NZ_JBSRTQ010000104.1, forward strand.
CTGATGCGCCTGGAACTGGAGGGCGTGGCGGTGGGCGCGCGGTGGGAGGAGCTGGGCGCGCTCGCCGCCGACCGGGTCGAGGACGGCTGCCTGGTCTTCGCCGACCTGCATTACCTGCTGGCGCTCAACCGCTCGGGCCGCGCGGCGGAGGCGGCGGCGCTGACCGCGCGCATCGCCCGCGACGCCCAGGGGCTCGACCACCATCAGCACGAGGTCTGCGCGCTGGCGGGCCTCGCCGCCGCCCGCGGGCTGAACGCGTTCCGGGCCGGGCGGTGGGCGGCGGCGCACCGGGCGCTGCGCGCGGGCCTGCCGCAGCTCTGGCGCATCGGCGGCTCGCACGCCCAGCGCGATCTGCTGGAGCGGATCGGGATCGAGGCGGGCCTGCGCGCCGGGGATGTGGACGGGGCGGCCGCGATGCTCGACGATCGCACCGCCCGCCGCGGGGCCGAGGATGGCTACGCCGCGCGCAGGCATGCCGCGCTGGAGACTCGCCGCGCCGAACTGCGCGCGATGGCGATGGCGGCCGAATGAATTTTCGCGACCCCAACAAGAAAATGACCGGACGAGACATGACCGACGCCGCCGATACCCCCGCCTTGCGCCCGGCCCCGCCCTCCGCCGTCCACGCTCCCAAAAAGCCGCGGGACATGCGGCTCGATTTCTTCCGGGGTCTCGCGATGTTCATCATCCTGCTCGCCCATGTGCCCGAGGACGGCTGGGCGCTGTGGATCCCGGCGCGCTTCGGCTTCTCGGACGCCACCGAGATCTTCGTGTTCTGCTCCGGCCTCGCCTCGTCGCTGGCCTTCGGGGCGGCGTTCCGCAGCCATGGCTGGCCGATGGGCACGGCGCGGATCGCGCATCGGGTCTGGCAGGTCTACTGGGCGCATGTCGGGCTGGTGCTCGCGGTCGGCGCGCTGCTCCACGCCATCGACGCGAGCGGGATCGGGCTCGAGGGGGTGCGCTACGTCGCCCGCCTGCCGATCCTGCCGCTGTTCGAGGATACCGGGCCGGCGCTGCTCGGCCTGCTGAGCCTGCGCTGGGTGCCGAATTACTTCGACATCCTGCCGATGTATCTGGTGATCCTCGCCATGGTCCCGGCGGTGATGGGCGCGCATCGGGTCGCGGGGCGGCCCGGCGCGCTGGGACTGGTGGCGGCGGTGTGGGTCGCGGCCCAGTTCAACCTGCTCGACCTGCCCTCCCGCCCCTGGGCGCCCGAGATCCCGTGGTTCTTCAACCCCTTCGGCTGGCAGCTGGTGTTCTTCTCCGGCTTCGCCTTCGGCATCGGCTGGATCCCGGCGCCCCCCGTCTCGCGCCGGCTGATACGGGTGGCGGCGGCGGTGCTGCTGGTCTCGATCCCCTTCGCCTGGTTCCGCATCCATGACGGGCTGTGGCTGCCCGACGACTGGTGGATCCAGGACCGGATCGCCGAGGCGCGCATGGCGACCGAGGTCCTGTGGCGCAAATCCGAGATGGGCCTGTTGCGCTGGGTGCATTTCCTGGCGCTCGCCTATCTCTGCTGGGCGCTGGCCGGGCCGGGGGGCGCGCGGCTCGCGCAGCCGCTGCGCCTGCCGCGCAGCCCGTCCCGCCTCACGCTGCGGATCGGCGCGGTCGTGGCGCTGGCCACCGCGCCCTGGGCCTGGGTGGACGAGATCCGGGCGTTCGCGCCGGCGCTCGACCTCTGGCTGACCGGCGTGCTGGGGCAGGGGGCGACGCGCGTGTTCGGCACGGATCTGTTCCTGCCCTGGGAGCGGGCGAGCCTGGCGATGTCGATCCATCTCTGCGCGCTGGCGCCGCTGGTCTGGGCGGCGATCGGGGCGGGGGCGCGGGACTGGCTCGCGGGGCCGGGCTGGAAGGGCTTCGTGCCGGTGGTGCGCAAGGTCGGCGCCCAGTCGCTGGCGGTGTTCCTGACCTCGATGTTCCTCGCCCAGGTCATCGGCCTGGGACTGGATCTGACCGGGCGGGGGCTGTGGGCGACCGGATTGCTCAACCTCGCGGGTTTCGGCGTGCTGATCACGGTCGCCTATCTGGTCGGCTGGTTCAAGGCGCAGCCCTGGCGGCGGCCGGTCCTCGCGGCGGCGTCGCCCGCGCCGCCCCGATCAACCCGCCGCGATGCGGGATGCAATTCCGCCCCGCAGCCTGCAGAGTGACGTGGCGCAATGGCGTCGCCCGCCCGCCGGGCATGCGATTCGCGCCGAAAGATCCGATCGCCCCTCGACCCCTTTTTCCCGCGATCCGCCACGCAGGAAGGCGGACCCGCCTCCGCTCCGATCACTTCCGCCTGATAGAAGTCATAACGTTGGACATCCCCGTTCGCCGCGCCAGTTCAGCAGCGTGGCGTACGCCCCAGCGACCGCCTTCCCGCCGTATACGTCGAGGCCCCGGACCGAGATGAACTACGCTCCCGCCGAAGCCCTTCTGCCCCTCATGCCCGAGCCGGGCGCGACGAAGACCGTCGTGGTGGCCCAGCTGGGCCAGACCCTCGACGGCCGCATCGCCACGGTCACCGGCGCCTCCAAGTATATCAACGGCTACCAGGCGCTCGATCACCTGCACCGTCTGCGCGCCCATGTGGACGCGGTCGTCGTCGGCGTCTCCACCGTGGTGTTCGACGACCCGCGGCTGACCGTGCGCCGGGTCGACGGCCGCCATCCCGCGCGGGTGGTGATCGACCCCAACGGCCGCCTGCCCGCGACCTGGGGGGGGCTGACCGACGGCGCCTCCCCGGTCTATGTGATCACCAGGCGCGGGCTGAAGCCCCCGCCCCCCGCCATCGCGGTGGAGATGGACCCCGGGCCGGAGGGTTTCGCCCCCGACGCCATCATCGCCGCCTTGCAAGCGCTGGGCCTGCGCCGCATTCTGGTGGAAGGCGGGGCCGACACGCTGGCGCGCTTCCTCGACGCCGGCGCCATCGACCTGCTGCATGTGCTGGTGGCGCCGATGATCCTCGGCTCGGGCAAGGAGGGCTTCCGACTGGCCCCCGTCGACAGCCTGGACGAGGCGCTGCGTCCGGTGACCCGCGTGCATGCGTTCGAGGACGGCGACGTGCTGTTCACCTGCGATCTGCGTCGTTCCTGGCGGCGCGACTAGGGCCGCCCGGAGCGGGGGGCCGCCACCTGAGAAGGACCGAGACCATGAAGGCCGCGAGCTATGCCGCCCCGCGCAAGGCGCTTCACTGGCTGGTGGCGCTCTGCGTGCTGCTGCTGGTCCCCGTCGGCCTGCTGATCGAGGGCTACGAGCAGGAGAAGATCGACGCGGTCGACGCCGTGCTGGGCGCGGGCGGATTTGATCTGATCTACGACATGCACAAGTCGCTCGGCATCACCGTGCTGACGCTGATGATCCTGCGGGTCGCGGCGCGGGCGGTCTGGGCGAAGCCGCCTTACGCGCATCCGCTGAGCCGGATGGAGAAGCGGGTGTCAACCGTGGTGCATGCGGCGCTTTACGTGCTGCTGATCGCCACGCCGGTGGTGGGCTGGATCGGGGTCAGCCTCTATCCCGCGCCGGTCCCGGTCTGGGGGGTTTTCGATGCGGCGCTGCCGATCGCGCCGGACCGCGAGCTGTCGAACTTCCTGCTGGGCGGGGTGCATGGGCCGCTGGGGCTGCTGATCGGCTTCCTGGCCGTCGCCCATATCGCCGCCGCGTTGAAGCACGGGCTGGTCAACCGCGACGGGCTTCTGGCGCGGATGTTCTGAAGGCCCGCCCCCTCACGCGCCCCTTCGCTCCGGGGGCCCCTTCACTCTGCGGGCAGGGCCAGCAGGTCCATGTGCCCGATCTCCACGTCCTGCGCCCGGCGCCGGGCGCCGGCCCATGACATATGCGCGGCGGGAGGCAGTTCGCCGGTTTCGGCCACCGCCTCGGCCGCGCCGGTGGCGAGCGCGGCGATCAGGCCCGCGTCGCGCGACGCCTGCAGCCGCCAGTCCGAGGGGGCGACCTTCACCCGCCAGCCCCGCGCCGCGAGGCCCGAGGCCAGCGTCGCCCCCGCCCGCGGCCCCAGCGCCAGACCGAAACCCTTGTCGCCCTGCTGATGGGCGCGGAACGCCGCCAGCGCGCGGGGCTCATGCGGGGAGGCAGGCGTCCAGCTTTCCCGCCCGTCATAGGTCAGGGCGGCGTAGATCGCGACATGGCGGGGCAAGGCCTCGATGAAGGCGTCGAGCCATTCCGCCGACACCAGATCGTAGAGGGCGGAGGCGGAAATCAGCGCCGGCCCGTCCCCGATCAGCGCCGCCACCGCGCCGGGGGAGACGGCGAGATCCATCTCCCGCACCTCCGCGCCGGTGCGCCGGGCGGCCTCGGCCAGCAGCTCGGGGTCGCGGTCGATCAGGGTCCAGCGCGCGCCGGGCAGATGGGGGGAGAGGGCGCGGAAGCCTGAGCCGGAGCCGCAGCCGAGGTCCAGCGCCTGCAGCGCCCCCCCCTGCATCCGGGCCCAGTCGGCCAGCGCCTGGATCAGCCCGCGGTCGCGGGCGGCGGCATCGGCGGGCTCGCGCAGCGCCAGCCAGTCGGACGAAAAACTCATGCCAGTCCCTCCAGCGCGCCGGCGACGATCCGCGCCGTATCGGTCCATCCGGGCAGCGCGGTCGCGT
>NZ_JBSRTQ010000105.1:0-2516 GCF_055129145.1 Albimonas sp.
GGCGCCGGCCGGGCGCGGGAGCCGGCGCGCTCAGGCCGCCTGCGCGCGCCGCGCCATGCCGGGCAGGCCGTGCAGGGTCTCGGCCAGGCGCACCGCGGCGGACACCCCCTCGATCACCGGCAGCCCGAACCGCGCCGACATCCGCGCCGCGAGATCCGCCATCCCGGCGCAGCCCAGCACAACCGCGTCGATGTCGTCCTCGGCGACCGCGCGCGCGATCTCCGCCGCCACCCGCTCGGCCGAGCCCTCCGGGTCCGCCTCCAGTTCCAGCACCGCGACGCCCGAGGCGCGGACCCGCGCGCAGCGCCCCGCGAAGCCGTAGCGGGCGAGGTTATCCTCCAGCACCGGGATCGACACCGCCAGCGTGGTCACCACCGAAAACCGCCGCCCCGCGAGCATCGCCGCGGTATAGGCCGCCTCGCCGATGCCGATCACGGGGATCCGGGCGCGCTCGCGCAGCTCCCACAGCCCGGTGTCGTCGAAGCAGGCGATCACCGCCGCGTCGGCGCCGGCGGCGGTCTCCTCCCCGAACACGCGGAAGAGGCCGGGCAGCGAAGCCTCGCCGTCCTCCGGCCCCTGGATCGCGGGCGGGCTCTCCCACGGATTCACCGCGCGGATCAGCGTCGCGGAGCGGGCGGCGGCCGAGGCCGCCTCGCCGATGGCGCGGGTCATCGCGGCGGTCGAATTCGGGTTGATCACGCTCAGCCGCATGTCAGACCAGCCCCTGGCCCGCATCCGAGGGCGCCTTCGCCTGCCTGCGCCGCATCAGCGCCACCACCCCCAGCGCCCCCCCGATGATCAGGAACGAGAACACCGTGGTCAGCGTCCCCAGCGCGTAAAGCACCGGCGTGGTCACATTGGTCGTCATCCCGAAGATCTCCAGCGGCAGGGTGTTGTAGCTCCCCGCGGTCAGCAGGGTCCGGGCGAATTCGTCGTAGCTCAGCGTGAAGCCGAACAGCGCCACCCCGATCAGGCTGGGCCCGATGATCGGCAGCACCACGAAGCGCACGGTCTGCCAGGGGGTCGCCCCCAGATCGCGCGCCGCCTCCTCGTAGGATTTGTCGAAGCGGTTGAACACCGCGAACATGATGAGCAGGCCGAACGGCAGCGTCCAGGTCAGCTGCGACCCGAAGCCCGAAGTCGACCAGTGCACGTCGAGCCCGGCGATGTCGAACATCAGGCCTACGCCGAGCGAGATCAGGATCGACGGGATGATCAGGCTCGCCACCGTCAGGTAGAAGAGCCAGGCCGCCCCGAAGAATTTCCGGCGGAACGCCAGCCCCGCCATGACCGAGACGACGACGGTGGTGACCATCACCATCAGCCCGAGCGTGAGCGACCGCGAGAACGCTCCCCAGAAATCCCCGACCGCCTGCTGCTCGAAGAGGTCGAAGAACCAGTGCGTCGACCAGCCTCGCATCGGGAAGGTCAGCCCGCCCTCCGGCCCCTGGAACGACAGGATGCCGATGGTGACGATCGGTCCGTAAAGGAACAGCACGAACAGCGCGAAGAACGCGCCGAGCAGCCAGAAGCCCCAGCCCCGCTTGCCCTCCATGTCAAAGCTCCTTCCGGATATCGACCAGCCGCAGCATCACGGCGATCATCAGCAGCACGGTGATCAGCAGCACGACGGCGGAGGCCGCGGCGGCGGGATATTGCAGCAGCGCGATCTCGTTCTGGATGATCCGCCCGACCGAGGCCGATTGGGAGCCGGACATGAAGCGCACCGTGATGAAATCCCCCATCACCAGCGTCACCACGAAGATCGAGCCGATCATGAGCCCGGGCTTCGACAGCGGAATGATCAAGTTGGTCAGGATCTGGAAGGGGGAGGCGCCGTTGTCGCGCGCCGCTTCGATCAGCCGTCGGTCGATGCGCATCATCGAGTTGAAGATCGGGACCACCATGAACAGCGTGTAGAGATGCACGAAGGCCAGCACGACCGCGAAATCCGAAAACAGCAGGAATTCCAGCGGCGCGTCGATCAGCCCGGCCTGGAGCAGCACCTCGTTGGCCAGCCCGTTGCGGCCCAGGAACGGGATCCAGGAGATCATGCGGATGATGTTCGAGGTCCAGAACGGCACGGTGCAGACCAGGAACAGCGCGCTCTGCCACACCACCGACCGGACATGGAAGGCGAGGAAATAGGCCACCGCGAAGCCGATCACCGCGGTGAAGCCCCAGACCATCAGCACATAGGAGAAGGTCTTGAGATAGGTGTCGAGCGTGACCCGGGAGGTCAGCAGGTATTCGTAATTCTCGAAGGTGAAGTCGGGATAGAAATCCCACTCGTTATAGCCCCAGAACGAGACCGTCACGATCACCGCGATGGGGATCACCAGAAACAGCGCCAGCACCAGCGCCAGCGGGCTGACCAGCAGCCAGGAGGCGAGGCCCGCGGACATGCTCCGCACCGGCGCGTCGGGCGTCTTCTCGGCGACGGGGGCGGCTTCCATGGGGATGTCGGACATCGGGCCTCGCAGGGGTGCTGGCGGCGTTGAGGGGGCCGCGCGTCA
>NZ_JBSRTQ010000106.1:0-15487 GCF_055129145.1 Albimonas sp.
AATTGCCGACCGAATTGGGCGGGCGCAAGGGGCCGGAGCGGACGGACGGGCGGGACGGGTCCGACCTCTCCGCCCCAGCCCGCCCCGTCCCAACCGGGGCGGGGGCGGGAGGTTCGGCCCCCGAACCGGAAGCAAGGCGGGCAGGCGGCGGAGCGCAGCCTCGCCCGGGCCTCCGCGTCAGGCCTTGTGGATGCCGCGCGAACCCGGCGCCGGCGGCGTCTCGGGCTTGCCCGCGAAGCACTGGGCGATGGACATCCAGCGCGCCGCGTTCGGCCCGGTGGTCCGGATCGAGGTGTCGGCGATGTTGCGGGTCTGGCAGACCACCTGACAGAACTCGGTGGCCGACCCCTCGACCCGCTCGGCCTCCGAAGCCTCTCCGAACTCCCACACGGCGCCCGAGGGCGCATCCAGCCGCACGAAGGGTTTCGGCTCGGGAACCGGCTCGCCGCGGTTGGCGAAGGTCCAGCCGTAGGTGTTCACGCCCAGCACCGCGATGTTGCGGATGCGGTCCGCGTCCTGGCGGACATGGCCCAGCCGGTCGTAGATCTCCTGGCCATGGGCCCAGGTCTCCATCAGCCGCGCGGTGATCGAGGACCGCGCCGACATGTCCGGCCCCGCCCATTTCAGCCGCGCCTTGGGATCGACCCCGAGGAAGGCGTCCGCTGTCGTCTCGCAGGTCTCCGCCCAGGCCTCGACCAGCGCCGGGCCGCTGAGGCCCTTCAGGTGCATGTCGGTCCACTCGACCATGGTCAGGCCCTCGGCCATCGCCTTGCGCATCGGCGCGAGCAGGGCCGCCATCGCGTCGGGGTCGCGGACCGAGAGGATGACGGCGTGGTTGAAGAGATGCAGGTGCTGGATCACCGCATCGAGCGTCCAGCCCTTGAAGGCGGTGGCCTGCGCCATGCCGTCCGCATCCAGCGGCGCGATCAGCGCGTGCAGCGCCCGGCTTTCGGCGCGGAAGTCTTCAGCCTGTTCCATGCGTTCCGTCCCCTTATTCGAAGCAGGCCGCAAGTTTTTCATGCGCGCCTGCGAAATCCGACATGAAGCCTTCGACCACCTGGCGGCAGGTCGTGGCCTCGTTCATCAGGCCGACGCCCTGGCCGACCCAGTAGGTGGCGAGCGCCTGCGCCCCTTCGTGCCCGGCCTCGGCCAGCTTGTCGATCTTGCGCAGCGCGGGCTCCGAGATCAGCGATTGCAGGGGCATGCCGAGCGGGACGGGGGCGCCCTCCGCCTCCCACGCATCGGTCCAGGGCGAGCGCAGCTGGCGCGAGTGCTTTCCGGTGCGGGCGCGGGAGCGGACGGTGTCCGAGGACGTGGCCGCCAGCATCTTGCGCTTCACCGCCGGGTTGGTCTCGGCCTCCGCGGTGGTCAGCCAGACCGAGCCGCACCAGGCGCCCGCCGCCCCCATCGCCATCGCCGCCGCCATCTGGCGCCCCGTGACGATGCCGCCGGCCGCCAGCACCGGGCGGTTCCCGAAATCCTTCATCGCCTCGACCACTTCGGGGACGAGGACCATGGTGGAGATCGCGCCGCAATGCCCGCCGGCCTCGCCGCCCGCCGCCACGATCACGTCGACCCCGGCCGCCGCCTGGCGGATGGCGTGCTCGCGCGTGCCGACCAGCGCCGCGACGGCCACGTTCTCGGCGCGGCCCCGCTCGATCATCTCGCGCGGGGGGACGCCCAGCGCGTTGGCGATCAGCTTGATGGGGTGGGAGAAGGCCACGTCCATCATCTCATGCGCGCCCTCGGCGGTCATGTTGACGCCGGAGCGCATCCGCCCGATACGCTCTTCGTCGAGGATCTCGGGGTCTATGCCCGAGGATTTCAGCAGGGCGGCGGCGAACTCGCGATGTTCGGCCGGAAGACCCGCCAGCATCGCCTCGGGGCCGGGCGCGCCCCCCTCGCCCTTGCCGATGAACTTGGTCGGCACGATCAGGTCGACGCCGTAGGGCTTGCCGTCGACCCGCGCGTCGATCCAGGAAAGCTCCGCCTCCAGCTGCTCGGGCGTCATCGACACGATCCCCAGCACGCCCATGCCGCCGGCGCGCGTGACCTCCGCCACCACGTCGCGGCAATGGGAGAAGGCGAAGAGCGGGAATTCGACGCCAAGCGTCTCGCAGAGCACGTTTTTCATTTTTCCGGGCCTTTCGGGGGGCGGGTCTGGCGGATCAGGGTTTTTCGGGGGCCCAGGAGGGGGGGCGCTTTTCGATGAAGGAGGCGACGCCCTCGCGCCCCTCCGGCCCCATCAGGCATTCGGCGAAACCCTGACCCGCGAGCGCGCGCTGCGCCGCGCGGTCGAGCCGGACGGAGGAGAACAGCAGTTTTTTGGTCCAGGCGTTGGCCGTGGGCGCCGAGCCGAGGATTTCGGCCCGCCACGCCGCGTCCTGCGCGTCGAGCCCGGCGGCGTCCGTCACCACCACGTCGGCGAGCCCGATGCGCCCGGCCTCCGTCCCGTCGAAGCGGGCCGCGGTCAGGGTCAGGCGGCGTGCGGCGGTCAGGCCGAGGCGCTGCACCACGAAATGCGCGATCTGGGCGGGGGGGAAGCCGAGCCGGGTTTCGGTCAGCGCGAAGCGGGCGCCGGCGGTGACCGCGACCAGATCGGCGCAGCAGACCATGCCGAAGCCGCCGGCCATGGCGTAGCCCTCGACCAGCACGATGACGGGTTGGGGGGTCTCGTTGATCAGGTCGTAAAGCTCTCCGCCCCTGCGGTTCGCCTCCGCCGCCGCGGCGACCCCGCCGTCTCCGCCCTGGAGGTCCGACTTGAACCCCTTGAGGTCCCCGCCCGAGCAGAAGGTGCCGTTGGCGCCGCGCAGGGTCACGCCGCGCACGGTGCGGTCGTCGGCGATGGCTTCGAAGGTGGCGCGCAGCTCGTCGGCCATCTGGTTGGAAAGGGCGTTGCGGGATTCGGGCCGGTCGAGGCGGATTTCGAGCCAGCCCTCGGTCAGGGTCAGGCGCAGGGTCTCGGTGGGGGGCAGCGTGGTCATGGGTTGGTTCCGGTCAGGCGTTCGGCGAGCGCGCGGGGCACGGGGATCGGCATGTCGAGCATGAGCTGCGCCCAGGCCTTGGCCTGGGGATCGTTGCGCAAGGACGCCACCCCGCCGCCGCCGAGCGCGCGATGCAGCAGGAAGTTGATCGCGGGGGGGCCGGGGAGGAGGAAGCGGTCGACCCCGCCGGTGACGAAATGGGCGAAGCGGGCGGCGACCACGTCGGGGGTGAGAGCCCCCCAGAGGTAGGGGAGGTATTCAGGGTCGCGCGCGATGATCCCGATATTGGCCTTGTCGCCCTTGTCCCCGGACCGGCCCCAGGCGAGCGCCGCCAGCGGCACGGTCGCGTCGCAGGGCGCGGGCGCCTCGGGCACGGGGGGGCGGGCGATGGCGGCGGGCGCGAAGGTCTCGGCGGGAGGCGCGGGCAGGGGGACGGGGGCGCCGTCGAGCGTCACCGCCACCGGCACATCGTCCCGCGGGATCGCGAAGGAGAACAGGCGCAGCACCGGAGACGGCTTGGGCCGCCCCCCCGCGAAACCCGACAGGCCGGGAGGGCCCGCAAGACCCAATCCCGTCATCTCCCGGATCAGCAGGTCGAGCCCGGTCTTGTCGGGGTGGCGGGCGGCGAGCTTCAGGACCACCTCGCGCGGGGCTTCCGCCTGGCCGAAATCGCCATACTGGCTGTCGGCGCCCAGCACCTCGATGGAGGTCTCCGAAAAGTCGCCGAGGTTGGAGGCGCGCAGGGCCGCGCGCGCCCGGGTCAGCGCCGCCTCGCCGAACGCCCGCGCCTTGCGGTCGGAGGCAGGCCCGGCGAACGTCCACAGCATCCCGCCCCGGAATCCGTCCATCCAGGTGCAGGAGACCTTCAGGCTGGCCGGCGCCGGCAGCCCGCGCGCGCCGGTGACATGGACGCGGTCGGGGGCGATCTCCTCCAGCCGCACACCCGAAAAATCGCAGGCGACGTCGGGGACCAGATAGGCCTGCGGGTCGCCGATTTCGTAGAGCATCTGCTCGGCGACCGTGCCGACCGAGACCTTCCCCCCCGTCCCCTCGGGCTTGGCGACGGTGAAGGCGCCGTCGGGGTCGATCTCGGCGATCGGGTAGCCGATCTCGGCCATCGAGCCCGCGATCTCCTCCCAATCGGTGAAGTTGCCGCCCGTGGCCTGGGCGCCGCATTCGAGGATGTGGCCGGCCAGCGTCCCCGCCGCCAGCTTGTCCCAGTCGTCCGCGGCCCAGCCGAAATGGCTCATGCACAAGGCCAGCGTCACGGCGCTGTCCGCGACCCGGCCGGTGATCACGATATCCGCCCCCGCATCCAGCGCCGCGGCGATGGGCCGGGCCCCGAGATAGGCGTTGATCGAGGCGATTTTCGAAGGATCCGGGAAGGCCTCGCCCGAGAACATTTCGCGGGCGTCCAGCGCGTCCTTGCGGGCGATCAGGTCGTCGCCCGAGACGACGGCGACCGAGAGGCCGAGCCCCTGCTTCGCGATCAGGGCCCGGACCGCCTCGGCGCAGGCCTCGGGGTTCATGCCCCCGGCGTTGGAGACGATGCGGATGCCCTGCCGGGCGATCTCGGCCAGATGCGGGCGCAGGACGGCGGTCACGAAATCCCGCGCATAGCCCTGCGCGGGGTCTGCGGCGCGGGCGCGGGCCATGATCGAAAGGGTGATCTCGGCCAGATAATCGAAGACGATGGCGTCGAGCCCGCCTTCCTTCAGGAACTGGGGCACGGCCATGCCGCTGTCGCCCCAGTATCCGGTGGCCCCGCCGATCTTCAGGGGGCGGGCGGCGCCCGGTCGGGTGTTCATTCGGTGAGATTCCCTCCCGCGGCGGTCAGGGGCAGGGCATAGCCCTCGAACGCCTCGCGGATCTTGAGTTTCCAGATTTTCCCGGTGCCGGTGCGGGGCAGTTCGTCGAGGAACTCCACCGCGTCGGGCAGCCACCAGTCGGCGACCTGGCCGCGCAGGAATTCCACCACCTCCGGCCCGGTGACGGCGGCCCCCGTGCGGCGCGTGCAGACCAGCAGCGGACGCTCCTGCCATTTGGGATGGGCGATGGCGATGACCGCGGCCTCGGCGATCTCGGGGTGGCCCATCGCGGCGTTCTCCAGCTCGACCGAGCTGATCCATTCGCCCCCCGACTTGATGACGTCCTTGGAGCGGTCGGCGATCTCGATCTGGCCGTCGGGATGCAGGATGGCGATGTCGCCGGTATGCAGCCACTCGTGCATCTCGCCGGGGCGCAGGCCGGCCGGATCCTCGCCCATCTTCAGGTAGCCCCCCGCCACCACCGGCCCGCGGACCAGCAGATGCCCGCGCGAGACGCCGTCGAAGGGCACCGGCTGGCCATCATCGTCGATCAGCCGGTATCTGGTGGCGAAGGTGCGTCGGCCGCCGAACTGGTAGCGGTCGAGCTTTTCGTCGCGGCTCAGGCCCGCGAGCCCGCCGAGCAGCGCGAAGCGGGAGGAGGCCAGCGTCTCGGTCATCCCCCAGCCCTGCATGGGTTCCACCCCGAGGTCGTAGAGCGCGGCCTGCAGCGCCCGGGGGGGCTTCGCGCCCGACATCACGGTCGCGCGCAGCGTGGAGAAGGTCTTGGAATTGTCCTTCATCCAGTTGACCACGATCATCCAGATGGTGGGGACGCCGAAGCAGAGCGTCACGCCTTCGTCCTCGATCAGGCCGTAAAGCGCCGGCGCCGTGAAATCGCGCCCCGGCAGCACCAGCTTCGCGCCCATCAGCGGCGCCGAATAGGGCGCGAACCAGCCGCCGCCGTGGAAGAGCGGCGCGAAGGGCATGAAGGTTTCCGCGACACCGGAGCGGTAGCCGGAAATGGTGTCGCCCAGCATCATGAAGCAGACCGACAGCACGATGGCGCGGTGCGAGTAGACCACCCCCTTGGGGTTCCCCGTGGTGCCCGACGTGTAGCAGATCATCGCGGCCCGGTTCTCGTCGAATTCCGGCCACTCGCCGCCGCCGGGCTGGGCGGCGAGGATCTCCTCGTAGAATTCGACGCGGGACAGGCCGAGATCGTCCGGCAGCTCCTCCCGCGCGCCCAGAAAGATCCAGCCGCGCACGGTGGTCAGCTGCGGGGCCACGGCGCGGACCAGGTCGATGCAGCCGGCGTCGAAGGCGAACCATGCGTCCTCGGCATGGTTGATGATGTAGACCAGCTGATCTTCGTAAAGCCGCGGGTTGATGGTGTGCAGCACCGCGCCCATGCCGGGGACGCCGTAGAACATCTCGAAATAGGCGCGCGTGTTCCAGGCGAGCACGCCGAGCCGCTCGCCCTGACCCAGACCCAGCCCCTCCAGCCCTTGCGCGAGGCGCCGGGCGCGGTCGCGGGCCTCGGCATAGGTCTGCCGCGCGACATGGCCGTCGAGCTCGCGGCTGACCACCTCGCGCGTCGCATGGCTGTCGGCGGCGTAGTCGAGGATCCCCGAGAGCAGCAGGGGCGCGTCCATCATCATGCCGAGCATCGGGGTCCTCCCTGACCACGCGCCGCCCGGCCGCTTGCGGGCCCGTTCCTCCGGCGCTTTGGCGACAAGGGTAGCGGGGGCGGGCGGTGCGTCGCTTGCGCCAAACGGGCGCCGCCCGCGCTCCGCGTCTCGGCGCAAGCGCGCGCGGGGGGCGGGCGCGCATCATCCGGGCTCCGACGCCGCGCCAGGAGACCCCATGCCCCGCCCCTTCCAGACCGAGGAACGCCAGGCTTTCCGCGACACCGTCGCCCGTTTCGCGCGCACCGAGCTCGCCCCTCATATCAACGACTGGGACGAGGCCGGCGCCGTGCCGTGGGCGCTGCACCAGAAGGTCGCGGCGCTCGGCGCCTTCGGTTTCGGGATCGACGAGAAATGGGGCGGCCTCGGCTTCGACGACGCCTTCATGCGCGCGGCCTATGCGGAGGAGATCGCGCGGCTATGTTCATCCGGCGTGATGGCGGCGACGGGCGGGCGGGGCATCTCGCTCGACCCCATCGTGAAGCTCGCGGATGAGGAGACCAAGGCCCGCATCCTGCCGGATGTTATCGCGGGGCGGAAAGGGTCGAGCCTCGCCATCACCGAGCCGTCGGGCGGATCGGACGTGGCCGGGTTGCGCACCAGGGCGGTGCGCGACGGGAACCACTGGCTGATCTCGGGCCAGAAGGCCTACATCACCGGCGGCATGAAATCCGACTATTTCGTCGTCGCCGCCCGCACCGGGGGCAAGGGGATCGAGGGGGTGTCGCTGTTCCTCGTCGAATCCGACGCGCCCGGGTTCTCCCGCACCGCGATGGATCGCAAGCAGGGCTGGTGGTGCGCCGAACAGGCGATGCTGAGCTTCGACGAGGCCCGCGTCCCCGCCTCCGCCATGCTGGGGGAGGAGAACCGCGGCTTCGCCTCCATCATGTCCAACTTCAATCTGGAGCGGCTGACGCTGGTCGCCCAGTCCCTCGGCATGATGAAGGGGGTCCTGGATCAGTCGATCGACTGGGCGCAACAGCGCGAGACCTTCGGAAAGCCCCTGATCAAGCATCAGGTCATCCGCCACAAGATCGCGGAGATGTCGGCCCGCGTCGACGCGCTCGAAAGCTGGGTGGATCGCCTCTGCTGGGAGATCAACGAACACGAGATGCCGGTCGCCGGCATCGCCAAGGCCAAGTTCCACGCCACGAAATCGCTGGAATACTGCGCGTCCGAGGCGATGCAGATCATGGGCGGCGCCGGCTACATGCGCGGCAACCTGATCGAGCGGGTGTGGCGCGAGGTGAAGATCCAGGCCATCGGCGGCGGGTCGGAGGAGATCATGCGCGACCTCGCCGTGCGTCAGATGGGGCTTTGAGGTGACCGGGACCGCCGCTTCCGGCGCCCCTCTCGCCTCCGGCGACAGCCCCGCCGCGATCTTCGCCGCCCGCGTGGAGATGACCCCCGACGCGCCCTTCCTCGCCTTCCGGCCCGCGCCCGACGCGCCGTTCGAGGACCGGACCTACGCCGCCGTCGCGGCCCGCGTCGCCGCCCTGCGCGCGGTCTACGCCGCCGCCGGCTGGGGGGCGGGCGCGCGCGTGGCGCTGCTGATCGGCTCGCGCCCCGATTTCCACGCGCAGTTCCTCGCGCTCAACGGGCTCGGCCTGTCGGTCGTCCCCCTCAATGTCGACGGGCGGGCGGAGGAGCTGGGCTGGCAGGTCGCCCATTCCGGCGCCCTTCTTGTGGTCGCGGCGCCCGAGCGGATGGACCTCGCCCAAGCCCTCGCGGCGGAGGCGGGGGGCGTGAAGGTCGTGAACGCCTCCGGCGACCTCTCGGACCTCCCCCCCGCCCCGATCCCCGCCGAACCGGGGCCGCGCGGGGCGCGGGACGAGGCGGCGATCCTCTACACCTCCGGCACCACCGGGCGACCCAAGGGTTGCGTGCTCGACAACCGCTATTTCGCGCTGGCCGGGCAGGCCTATGCCGGCTGGGGCGGGCGCCTGTCGCTGGGCGCGGGGGAGCGGTTGCTGAACCCGCTGCCGCTCCACCACATGAACGCGCTCGCGATCACCAGCACCGCGCTGATGCTGACCGGCGGCTGCGCGGTGCTGACCGAGCGGTTCTCGCCCTCCGCCTGGTGGGCCGATTGCGCGGCCTCCCGCGCCGACCTGATCCATTATCTCGGCGTCATGCCCGCCCTGCTGCTCGCCCGGCCCCCCGCGGCGGAGGACCGCGCCCACGCCATCCGCGCCGGCGTCGGCGCCGGGGTCGACCCCGCGCATCACGCCGCCTTCGAGGCCCGGTTCGGGTTCCCGCTGCTGGAGCTCTGGGGCATGACCGAAACCGGCCGCTGCTTCATCGACGCCGAGGAGCCTCGCGCGGTCGGAACCCGCGCCTTCGGCCGCCCCGGTTTTCCGCTTCTGGGCCGGGTGGTGGACGACGCGGGCGCCGAGGCCCCAAGCGGGACCGAGGGCGAATTCCAGGTCCGCGCCGCCGGCTCCGACCCGCGCGAAGGCTTCTTCGCGGGCTATCTCGACAATCCCGCCGCCACCGCCGAGGCCTGGACCCAGGACGCCTGGTTCCGCACCGGCGACGTGGTCCGCCAGGAAGCGGACGGCAATTTCCACTTCGTCGAGCGGCGCAAGAACATCATCCGCCGCTCCGGCGAGAACATCGCCGCCGCCGAGGTCGAGGCCTGCCTGCAGACCCACCCCGCCGTCGCCCAGGCCGCGGTCCTCGCCCATCCCGACGAGCTGCGCGAGGAGGAGGTTTTCGCGTGCATCGTCCTCCGGCCGGGCGAGGCGCCCGGCGAGACCCTCGCGCGGGCCCTTTTCGACTGGTGCGACGACCGTCTCACATACTTCAAGGCCCCGGGATGGCTGGCCTTTCGTGAGACCCTGCCGATCACCGGCACGCAAAAAGTCCAGAAGGGCGCGATCTTCGCCCCGCACGAAAACCCCGAGGCGCTGGCCCACGATTTTCGAGACGCCAAGCGCCGCGCCCGCAAGGAGCCTTCGGCATGATCCGCCCCGCCATGGCCGGGATCGATCCCGGCCTCGCCCGCCGCGCCTCCGCCGTCACGGTGTGGGAGATGTTTTCGGAACGCGCCGCCGAGCATCCCGACGCCCCCGCCATCGACCTCTGCGGGAAGGTCCTCAGCTACGGCGCGCTCGCCGACCGGGCGACGCGCCTTTCGGCCCATTTCGGCGGGCTGGGCCTCGTCCCCGGCGACCGGGTGGCGATCCTGTCCGAAAACCGCGCCGAATATGTCGAGGCGCTGATGGCCTGCGCCCGCGCGGGCCTCATCGCCTGCTGTCAGAACTGGCGGCTGGCGGAGGCGGAGCTGGCGCATTGCCTCGGGCTGGTCGCCCCCCGCGCGGCGCTGGTCTCGCCCCGCCACGAGGCGCTCGGCGCCCGCCTCCTCCCCGGCGCGCTGGTCTTCGGGGCCGCGTACGAGGCGGCGCTGGCGGCGGCCCCCCCCGCCCCCGCGGCGCCCGATCTCGACCCCGAGGCGGGGCTGGTGATCCTCTACACCTCCGGCACCACGGGCCTGCCCAAGGGCGCGCTGATCTCGCATCGGGCCGAGATCGCGCGGGCCATGGCCGGGACCACCGACCTGCATGTGGACCCTGACGAGGCGTTCGTGGCCTGGGCGCCGATGTTCCACATGGTGTCCACCGACTCGGTGTTCGGGACCCTGATGCAGGGCGGCAAGATCATCGTGACCGATGGCTTCGACCCCGACGGGCTCGCCGCCATCGTGACCCGCGAGAAGCTCGGCCGCCTGACCCTGATGCCCGGCATGATCCTGCCGTTCCTCGACGCGCTCGACCGCAACGGCGGCGCCCCGGTCGGGGTCCGCTACGCCGGCGTGATGGCCGACCTGGTGCCGCATGATCAACTGGTGGCGGTGACCAGCCGGCTCAACGCCCCTTACCTCAACACCTTCGGGTCGACCGAGACCGGCTCCGCCCCCGCCTCCCGCGGCCGCATCGCCATCGGGATCGCGCCCCGAAGCCTCGACAAGCGGCAATCCTCCTGGTCCCGCCTGCGGCTGCTGGACGAGGACGGGGCGGACGTTGCGCCGGGCCAGCCCGGCGAGGCGGCGGTGCGCGGCCCGGGGCTTTTCTCCGGCTACTGGGGCGCCCCCGAGACCAATGCGAAAGACTTCGCGGAGGGCTGGTTCCGCATGGGCGACGTGTTCATTCGCAATCCCGACGGCACGCTCTCCTTCGTCGACCGCCGCAAATACCTGATCAAATCGGGCGGCGAGAACATCTACCCGGCGGAGATCGAGCGGGTGCTGCTCGCCGATCCCCGGATCATCGACGCGGCCGTGGTGCGCCGCCCCGACCCGAAATGGGGCGAGGTGCCGGTCGCCTTCGTCGCCGCCCGCGATCCGGCCCTGACCGAGGCCGCGGTCATCGCGCTCTGTCACGCCGCCATCGCCCGCTACAAGGCGCCCCGCGCCGTGCGCTTCGTGGCGGAGGCGGCGCTGCCCCGCTCCGCCACCGGCAAGATCAAGCGGCACGAGCTGGAAGCCCGCCTCGCCGCCGAGACCGCAACCGTCCGAACCCCCTAAATGTCCGACAAGGAGACCCCATGGCCAAGCTTCTGATCGAGAAGGAAAACCACATCCTTCGCCTCACCCTCAACCGGCCCGAGGTCAAGAACGCGCTCGACCCCGAACTGCTTTGCGGGCTCGCCGACGCCTTCGTGCAGGCGCGCGACGACGACGACGTGCGGGTGGTGATGATCACCGGCGAGGGCGACGTGTTCTGCGCGGGCGCCGATCTCGGCAAGCTGATCCCGCTGATCTCCCGCTCGAAGGAGCCCGCCGACGAATTCGACCGCCGCTATGTCGAGGACGGCAAGCTGGGCGACAGGGGCCTGCTGCGCAACTTCGACGTGGAAAAGCCGGTGATCGCCGCGATCAACGGCCATGCCATCGCGGGGGGCATGGAGCTGGTGCAGGGCACCGATCTGCGCATCGCGTCGGAAACCGCGAAGTTCGGCGTGCAGGAGGTCAAATGGGCGATCTTCCCCGCCGGCGGCTCCACCGTCCGCCTGCCCGTGCAGCTGCCCTACGCCCGCGCGATGGAGCTGCTGCTGACCGGCGACCTGATCACGGCGCAGGAGGCCTATGAGATGGGCTTTTTGAATCGCGTGGTCCCCAGGGACAAGGTTCTGGACGCGGCCTACGAGCTCGCCGGCAAGATCGCGCGCAACGGGCCGCTGGCGGTGAAGGCGATCCGGCGCTCGGCGCGCGCCTGTCTCGGGCTGCCGGAATCCCAGGCGATGGACATGGAGCGCGAGTTCGCCGCCCCGGTCTTCGCCTCGGAGGACGCGAAGGAGGGGCCGCGGGCCTTCCTCGAAAAGCGCGCGCCGGTCTACAAGGGACGCTGAGCGCGCGGCGAGGGCGGGACGGTCCCGCCCTCGCCCCGTGGCGGAGGGCGGCCATGGGCGAAGGAATGCTGGCGGGGTCCTGCCTTTGCGGCGCGGTGCGCTACGCCGTGCCGGACCAGTTCGCCTATGCGATGAACTGCCATTGCTCGCAATGCCGGCGGGCGACCGGGGCCGCGTTCAAGCCCTTCGCCGGACTGCCTCGGGACCGTCTGGAGATCGCCGAGGGCGGCGACCGCATCGTCGCCCGCGGCGACGGACCGGGCGCGCATGACGCCCATTGCGGGGTCTGCTTTTCGTTGCTGTGGTCGGTGGTGCGGGACGGGGCCTGGGTGCATGTGACCTTGGGCACGCTGCTCGATGCGCCCTCGATGGGGCCGCAGCGGCATATCTTCGTGGGGTCGAAAGCGCCCTGGCATGCGATCCTCGACGACCTTCCCCAGCATGACGGGTTTCCCTGAGCGGCGCGCGCCTCAGGCCAGCGCCCGCAGGCTGCGGCGGAGGTCGCCGGGGAGGGCCTTTTCCAATGCCGCGTCGACCTCGCCATGCTCGCGCACCCAGATCGGCACGGCTTCGGCCAGCACCTCGGCCCCGGCTTCGGTCAGGACCAGCAGGCGGCCGCGGCCATCCTTCGGATCGGGCCGGCTCTCCACCCATCCCCGCCGTTCCAGGGGCTTGAGATTGGCGGTCAGCGTGGTGCGGTCCATCGCCAGCAGGCGCGCGACCGCGCCGAGGTTGGGCGGCTCCGGCCGGTTCAGCGACATCAGCAGCGAAAACTGCCCGCTGGTCAGCCCCACCGGCTTCAGCGCCAGATCGAACCGCCGCGCCAGCGCCCGCGCCGCCCGCTGCGCCGCGAGGCAGAGGCAATGGTCGCGCACATGCAGGGTGGTGGCGTAGGGGACGGGACGGTCATCGGGATCGCGGGCGGGATCGCGGGGGGCGTGGTCGGGGCGCTCGGGTTTTGACATGGCCTCGTTATGTTGATATCAACCTAAATAGTCAAGCGTCGGCGAAGCGGCGGTGAGTCGCGGCTCAAGGGCGGCGCGCAAGGGAGGAGAGGTCCCATGTCCTATATCGAAGGCTTCGTGATCCCGGTCCCCAGGGACCGCAAGGACGCCTATCTGGCGATGGCCGAGAACGCCGTGCCGATGTTCCGCGAATTCGGCATGCGCCGGATGGTGGAGGCGTGGGAGGCGCAGGTGACGGACGGCAAGGTCACCGATTTCCGCCGCGCCGTGCAGGCCGAACCCGGGGAGGCCATCGTCTATTCCTGGGTGGAATACGACAGCCGCGAGGCCCGCGACGCGGCGAACGCCGCGATGATGGCCGATCCGCGCATGGCGGAGATGATGGAGATGCCCTTCGACGGCAAGCGCATGATCATGTCGGGATTCGAGACCTTCAGCGACGTCGTGTCCTCCACCGCGCCATCGGGGCCGGCGGGATTCGTCGACGGATGCCTGATCCCGGTGCGTCAGGCCGACCGGGCGGCGTTCGAGGCGGGGGCGGCCGCGATCTCGCAATGCTTCCTCGACCACGGCGCGCTGCGCTCGGTGGACGCCTGGGGCGACGACCTGATGCGCGGCGTGCGGACCGATTTCTATCGCGCCGTGGCCGCCAGGGACGACGAGACCTGCGTGTTCTCCTTCGTCGAATGGGCCTCGCAGGCGGCGCATGACGCGGCCTGGCCCAAGATCATGGCCGACCCGCGGATGCCGGGGCCGGGCGATCCGATGGCCTTCGACGGGACGCGGATGGTGATGGGGACGTTTTCGACGATCCTCGATACGCTTGCCGGGGCGCTCAAGGCCGCCGAGTGAGCCCCGCGCGGCGGCTCAGAACCGGCCCTGGAGCCTCAGCAGGCCCAGGGCCGCCAGGGTTGCGGCATCGGCGATCTCGCCCCGAGCCTGCCGGCCCTCATCCCCAATCGGGCACGTAGGCGTGCAGCGGCGCGAGCGGCCCCTTGTTGCGGTGGCGCGCCAGTTCCAGCCGGCCGATCTGGTTGCGATGCACCTCGTCGGGCCCGTCGGCGATGCGCAGGAGCCGGGCGTTGGCATAGGCCGCCGGAAGTCCGTAATCGTTGGCCGTGCCGATCCCCCCAAAGGCCTGAATCGCCCAGTCGATCACCTGGCAGGCCATGTTGGGCGCCGCCACCTTGATCATCGCGATCTCCTGCCGCGCGCCCTTGGCGCCGACCGTGTCCATCATCCACGCGGCCTTCAGCGTCAGCAGCCGGCACTGCTCGATGGCGATCCGCGCCTCCGCGATCCGCTCCAGCGTCACCGTCTGCTCGGAGACCGGACGCCCGAAGGTCACCCGCTCCTCCGTCCGGCGGCACATCAGCTCCAGCATCCGCTCGGCCAGCCCGATCAGCCGCATGCAATGATGGATCCGCCCCGGCCCGAGGCGCCCCTGCGCGATCTCGAACCCCCGCCCCTCGCCCAGCAGGATATGGTCGGCGGGCACCCGCACATTGCAGAAGTCGACCTCCGAGGCCCGGTCCGGCATCCCGTACATGTTGAACACCGGGATCGGGCGCAGCACGGTCACCCCCGGCGTCGCCCTGGGCACCAGGATCATCGACTGCTGCTTGTGCCGGTCCGGGTTCTCCGGATCGGTCTTGCCCATGAAGATGATGATTTCGCAGTTCGGATGCGTGGCGTTGGTCGTGTACCACTTGCGCCCGTTGATCACGTAATGGTCGCCGTCCCGCTCGATCCGGCTCTCGATATTGGTCGCATCCGACGACGCCACCGCCGGTTCGGTCATCGCGAAGGCCGACCGGATCTCGCCGGCCAGCAGCGGCTTCAGCCACCGCGCCTGATGCGCGGGCGCGGCGTAGCGGGCCAGCACCTCCATGTTGCCGGTGTCGGGAGCCGCGCAATTGAACACCTCCGGCGCCAGCAGCGAGCGGCCCATGACTTCGCAGAGCGGCGCGTATTCGAGGTTGGTCAGCCCCGGCCCATGGGCGGGGTCGGGCGAGAACAGGTTCCACAGCCCCTCCGCCCGGGCGCGCGTCTTCAGCTCGTCGACCACCGGCCACACCGCCCAGGGGCCGAGGCGCATCGCCTCCTCGAAATGCCGCGCCTCGGCGGGAAGGACATGCGTCTCGACGAACGCCTCCAGCCGGGCCTTCAGCGCGGCGATCTTCGGCTGATCGGCGAAATCCATCTGATGTCCCCCTCGGCGGCTGATGATCCGGCGTGCCGCGCAGACTGGGGCGTTCCGGGCGGCGGCGCTTGCGCGGACCGCGTCCCCGTTCCGCGCAAGCGGGGCGCGGCGAGGGCCCGCTAGGCTCCGCCGAAAGACCCCAAGGGAGACGCCGCCGCTCATGCCCCGCATCGAGACCGCTCTGACGCCCTCCGGCGAGCCCTTCGCCCTCGCCCGCGCCGCGCTGCTGGCGACGCTCGCCCGCCTGCGCGAGGTCGAGGCCCGCACCCGCGCCCGTTCCGCCGCCGCCGGCCCCCGCTTCGCCGCCCGTGGCCAGCTGCTGCCGCGGGAGCGCGTGGCCCTGCTGCTCGACCCCGGCGCGCCGTTCCTCGAACTCTCGACCCTGGCCGGGTTCCGGTGCGACACGCCCGATGCCGAAAGAAGCATCGCGGGGGGCGGCATCGTCACGGGGATCGGGGTGATCTGCGGGGTGCGCTGCATGGTCAACGCCTCG
>NZ_JBSRTQ010000107.1:0-16604 GCF_055129145.1 Albimonas sp.
GCCGCGCGTCCGCCGCAGCCCCGGTTGCGGGCGGAGCGCCCGCGCGGCGTTGCGGGGGGCGCGCCGGCCGCGCCGTCTCCCGGCTCTCGCGCAGTCCCGTCTTCTCCCCCGCCCCCCCACGCGCTTGACAGCGCCGCGCGCTTGCGGCATTGCCCGCGCTCTTGAGACGGGGAGGCCGGCCGTAATGGGCTGCCGAGTCCCCCCTGAACGGCCTGCGCCGCGTGAGCGGCTGCGGGCGCCCCTTTCGAGGAGTCCGAAATGCCCAAGATGAAGACCAAGGCGAGCGCGAAGAAGCGCTTCAAGATGACCGCGACCGGCAAGGTCAAGGCCCAGGCCGCCGGCAAGCGCCACGGCATGATCAAGCGGACGACCAAGTTCATCCGCACGGCGCGCGGCACCATGGTGCTGAGCCCGTCCGACGCCAAGATCGTCAAGATCTACATGCCCTACGCGCGCTGAAGGAGGCCTGACCCATGTCCCGAGTGAAACGCGGCGTCACCGCCCACGCCCGCCACAAGAAAGTCCGCGACGCAGCCAAGGGTTATTCCGGCCGTCGCAAGAACGTGTTCCGCGTGGCCACGCAGGCCGTCGACAAGGCGCAGGAATACGCGACCCGCGACCGCAAGCGTCGGAAGCGCAGTTTCCGCGCGCTGTGGATCCAGCGCATCAACGCCGGCGTGCGGGCGATCGACGCCGAATTCACCTATTCGCGCTTCATCGACGGCCTGACCAAGTCGGGCATCGAAGTGGACCGCAAGGTGCTCTCCGACCTCGCGATCCGTGAGCCGGAGGCCTTCGCCGCCATCGTCGCCAAGGCCAAGGCCGCGCTCGCCTGAGCCGACCCGACCCCGACCGACCGATATTCGACCGCCCCGGAGAGCGATCTCCGGGGCGGTTTTCGTTTGCGCCGCCAGCCCTGAAGGCCGCGTCAGCGGCCGGAGGCCGAAGGCTTGCCCGCGCAGCGGGCGCCGCATGACACACGCCCCCGCCCGCGCGACGCCGGGCCTACAGCACCATGTCCACCGGCGCGGTCGCCCTGTGATGGGCGCAGCGGGCCTGCACCTCCAGCGTGCGGGCGACCGAGCGCAGCCACTCGTAATAAAGCCCCTTCACCGACAGCAGCGCCACGCCCGCCCCTTGCATCCGCGCGAGGCCGGAGGCCTCGTCCGCCTCGACCGTGCAGACCGCATCGCGCAAGGCCGCCACCCGGAACCCCTCGCCGATCAGCCCCAGCGCGGATTGCGCGACGCAGACATCCGTCTCCATCCCCACGCAGATCGCCGTGCCGCGGCCCGAGGCCTTCACGTCGGCCAAAATCTCCGGATTCCCGGCGAGCCCGTAAAAATCCTTGCTGTGCACCCGCGTCCCCTCGGGCAGCGCCGCCTGCACCGTCGCGGTGAGGCCGCCCAGCCTCGGAACATCCTCCGCCATCGCCACCACCGGCACGCCGAGATCCCCCGCCACCCGCGCCAGCCACGCGATGCGCGCCACCACCGACCGGGTTTTCAGGCGGTCGTATTTGCCGAGGAACGCGTCCTGCACGTCGATCACCACGAGGACGCAATCGTCCACGTCGACCAGCGTGCGGGAGAGGGGGGCGTCGGTCATGGGGGGCTCGCATCCGGGGAAGGGGAGCTCCAAGTCTGAGCGCCCGCGGCGCCGCCCGTCAAGGCGCGCGCCTCAGCGGGTCAGCCGGCGCCAGGCGCGGAAATAAAGTTGATTCGGCAGCAGATTCAGCGCCCGCAGGAACAGGGCGAAAGGCCTGGGGAACACGATCTCGAACCCCGGGCGGCCCAGCCCCTCGACGATCCGCCGAGCGGCCTCGTCCGGCTGCATCACCATGGGCATCTCGAAGTCGTTGACCGCGGTCGCCTCCGTCTCGACGAAGCCCGGATTGATCACCGAGATGCGCACGCCGAGGTCCATCAGGTCCAGCGCCAGCGCCTCGCACATCGCGATCAGCCCGGCCTTGGTGGCCGAATAGGCCGCCGCCCCCGGCAGCCCGCCGAAGCCTGCGACCGAGGCGGTCACCGCCACATGCCCCCGCCCCCGCGCGATCAACGCCTTCAGCACCGGGTCGAGCCCGTTGACCACGCCGCCGAGATTCACGTCTAAGGTCTTCCGCGCCTTTTCCGCATCGAAATCCCCCGCCCGCATCGGCAGGTAGATCCCGGCGTTGAGGATCGCCAGCGCCAACCCCCGCCCGGCCTCGATCCCCGCCACCGCCTCGCGCATCGCGGCGGGGTCGGTCACGTCGGCTTGCAGGGGGATGATGACGCCCAGATGGCCGGCGTCGCGGCTCTCGGCGGCCAGCGCCTCCAGCGCCTCGGCCCCGCGGGCGGTGGCGTGCACCTCCCAGCCGGCGGCGGCGAGGCGAAGGGCCACGGCCCGGCCGATCCCGCCCGAAGCGCCGGTGATCCAGGCCGCGCCGTCGGCGGGCCGCATCACCTGGTCGAAGACGTTGGCCCCGCCTTTCGCCCCGCCCGTCACCCTGCGGTCCACAGCGCGGCGAGGCGAGGCCCTTCGGACGTGGCGCGGAACCGCGCGAGCTCCCCGCCCGCGTCGAAGGCGTTGCCCATCCATTCGCCCCGATCGTCGTAGTAAAGCGTCACGTCGAGATCGCCCGACACCCGCCAGCGGGCGCAGTCGACCCGCCCCGACGGCCCGGGCACCGCTTCCGTCCCGTCGCGCGCCGCCGACACCGCCAGCGGCGCGCCGGTCTGGGTGCTGATCCAGGTGGACCGTTCGAGGAAGCTCGGGGTCCAATAGGTGGTGGTGGCGGCGTCGCCGGGGATCTCGCCCTTGTGGGTGCCGGAGGCGATGAGCGTGCCGCCCTCCCGCCGCACCTTCGAGACCTCCTTGGTTCCGTCGTCATCGGTCTCGCCGTCGAGGGTCAGGAGGCGGCCGTCCTCCCAGGTCTCGCGGCTGTCGAGCGTGTAGCGATAGGCGACGATGCCCAGCACCTTGACCGCGATGCGGACCTTGACCGTCACCTCGATCTTCGCGCCGTCGGCCGTGACCGTCGTGGTCTGGGCGCCGATGGAATCGCCGTCGCGCAGCACGTCGAAGCTGCGCGAGGCCGAGCCCTGCGCGAAGGCCCGGCCTCCGAAGCCGGCCAGGGCGGGGGCCGCCATCGCAGCGAGCCCCCCGCGCAGCACGGCGCGACGATGGGCGGAGAAGGCGGCGGGGCGGGGGGGGATGTGGGTCATCGCGTTCAGGCCAGCAGGTTGAGGACGCGCGACATCGCGCCGGTGAACCGCATCTCGCCCGACATCACCACCAGGCAGATGCAGACCTCGTCCCCCACGATCCGCGGACGGTGGTCGTCCTCGACGGTGGCGATGGCCACGTCGCCGCGGCGATAGATCCGGCCGCGATCCTCGAGCTGGCCGCAGAGGACCAGCGTCGTCTCGACGCCCGAATGAGTGTGGGAGAGCGTCGGCGCGCCGGGGCGGGCGCGGATCAGGCTGATCTCCTCGCCCTCGCCCTCCGACAGGGTGCATTCCGAAAGGCCCGGCAAGCGGAAGCGCCAGTCCAGATCCTCGACGTCGCCGCCGGCGAAATCCCGCAGCCGGGCGGGCAGGACCGGCGACTTGCCGGACACCGACGCCGCTTCGTCCTCGCGCGCTTCCGCCACGCTGCGCCCGTGCAGGTCGTGCAGCATGGGCCCGGTCCTGGTCGCGCCGCGAGCCTGAGAGACGGAGGGCCGGGCGGCTGCCAGCGGCGCTTCGGCATGCGCCTCGGGCTCCCAGGCCTCGAAGCGGGTGACGGCGTCGAGCCGGTCGAGCGCGGCCGAAAGCGCGGGCGGCGGAATGTTGGGGGAGGGTTCGTTCTCGATCAGCAGGCCGCCGATCAGCTCGAGATCGGCCACGCGGCGGCGGCTTTCGGGACTGAAGGTCAGATGCGTCGCCACCAGCAGCCCGAGACCGGGCGAGATGGCGCCGCTGGCGTAGTCGACCAGAACCTGATCGTCCGGATAAAGCATACCTGTCCTGCGCTTCCTTGCTTGCAAGCGACTTGCCCGTGTTTCCGCTGCGGGTCGCGGCGTCCTTCGCGGACGACGCGCCCGACCCCTCTTCGTTCTCTCACGCCCTCGACGACGTTTTCCGTCGCCCGAGCGCCTTGTCTGGCCGGCCGTTGCGGTCGGCCCCCCGATCCGCTCCGCCCGAGCCGGGCTGCGCCCGGTCGGCGGCGACGCCCGACGGGGAAACATCCTCGTTTCGCCGCGTCGTCGCGCCCGGTTTCGCCACAATCCGCGGTCAGACGCGGGTCAAGGGACATGGCGCGCGCCTTGCGGTCCGATCCGCCTTGCGGCGGCGCATCGCATTCGGTCACGCTGGTTTTTCCTATTGGCTGTGTTACGTCGCCCGGACCGTCCCGGATCACCGGCGCGACAGGAAACCTGGGGACGACCCGCGGTTTTCCGGCCCGCGGGGCGTCATGTCGCATGACGGCGGCGCCCGTCGGCTCGACGGGCAGGTCCGCGCCCTCCCCCGCCCTGCGCGTCGCGTCGCGCCGGGCGGAAGGCGCCTTTTCAGGGAGGGGCGGATGTCCTCTGAGGCTGTGTTCTTCTATGGGTCGCTGCGCGATCCCGAGGTGCTGCGCCGCGTGCTCGGGCGGGCGGAGACGCCCGCGACCGAGCCCGCGATGCTCGCCGACCATGAGCTGCGCCGCGTGGCGGGGGAGGATTTCCCCTGTCTGATCCCCGCCCCCGGGCGGATCGTGCAGGGCGCCGTGATGCGCGAGGCGAGCGCCGAGGAGGTCGCGCGCATGCGGTTCTTCGAGGATGAGGCCGAATACGTCCTGCGCGAGACCGAGGTGGTCGTCGCCGCCTCCGCGAGCGGCAACGCCGCGCCGGCCGAGACGCTGACCGCCCTCGCCTGCTTTCCCGTCGGCCCGACCACCGCCGCCGGCCCCTGGTCCTTCGACGACTGGCCGGAGGCGGAGCGGCTGGCCCTGCGCGAAGCGGCGGTGGAGATCATGGCGCATTACGAGGCGGGGACCGACTGGTCGGACCTGACCCTCTGGCCCGGCCTCAAGGCCCGCGCCGTGGCTCGCGCCCGCGCGGTGGCCGCGGCCACCGGCCCGCGCTTTCCCGGCGTGACCTTCGCGGCGACGGACGTCGTGACCACGCGGCTGACCCGCCCCTACGCCTCGTTCTTCGCGGTGGAGGAGCATCACCTCAGCTATCCGATGTCGGGCGGCCGCCGCTCGGATGTGGTGCGCCGGGCGGTGTGGCTGTCGGGCGACGCGGTGACGGTGCTGCCCTACGACCCCGTCGCCGACGCGGTCCTGCTGGTCACCCAGTGGCGCGCGGGCCCCCATGCCCGCGGCGACGCCCATCCCTGGCCGGTGGAGGTCATCGCCGGGCGGATCGACGACGTCGAGGACCCCGAAGCCGCGGCGCGGCGCGAGGCGATGGAGGAGGCGGGGCTGAGCCTCGGCCGGGTGGAGCGTATCGCCGCCTTCTATTCCTCGCCCGGCGCGGCGGCCGAGCATGTCACCGCCTATGTCGGGGAAGCCGATCTCTCCGCCGCGGGCGGCGCCGGGGGGCTGGAGGCGGAGGCGGAGGACGTGATCTCGGCCGTGCTCTCCTTCGACGCGGCGATGGGCATGGTGGAGCGGCAGGAGGCCGACACCTCCCCGGCGCTGATCTCGCTCCTGTGGCTGGCGCGGCACCGCGAGCGGCTGCGCGGGACATGGCGCTGATCGTTCGCGGACCGGCGCGACGCGCCATCAAATGTTAAGGGCGCTTGAGACTTGTGCGGGACGGCGCCGCCCCGCAATATGGGTGCAGCGCCGTTTCGGCGCCCCGGTCTCCTCCGCGATCCCGCAGTCCTGACGCTGCTCGCCCGCGCGACGCCGGTTGCGGCCCCGGAGGCGATGACGTTCATGAACCTGTCTGCGCCGGCCAGCGACGCCTTCATCATCGACCGGATGGCCGTCGGCGACATCGATGTGGTGCCGAGCATCCTGGAAGTGATCTGCGACATCACCGGCATGCGCTACGCGGCGGTGGCCCGGGTGACCCAGGATCGCTGGATGGCCTGCGCGACCCTCGACCGGCTCGAATTCGGGCTGGGCCCGGGGGACGAACTGCGGATCGAGCATACCTTGTGCCGCGACGTGCTGCGCGACGACAAGCTGATCGTGTTCGACGATTGCGTCGGCAACGACCACTACGAAAGCCATGACGTGCCCGGGATGCACGGCTTCCGCAGCTACATCTCCGCCCCGATCCGCACCGCCCGGCGCGGCGCCTTCGGCACGCTCTGCGCGCTCGACCCCGACCCGCGCCCGGACGACGCGTCGATCAGCGCGCCGGCGACGGTCAGGATGATCGAGCTGTTCGCCGCGCTGATCGCCTCCCATCTCGACGCCAGCGACCGGCTGGAGCAGGCGGAGGCGCAGCTGGAGCGGACGGAAACCAAGCTGAAGGCGGCGCACGAGGCCACCCGCCTGCGCGACCAGTTCGTCGCGGTGCTGAGCCATGACCTGCGCAGCCCGCTCGCCGGCGTCGACGCCGGCCTGCAGGTGCTGCGCGACGGGGCGGTCGAGCCGCGGGCGAAACAGCTGGCCGCGATGCTGTCGCAGTCGACCCTGCGCATGATCCGGCTGGTCAACAACATGCTGGATTTCACCCGCAACCGGCTGGGCGACGGCACGATGCCGGTGCATCCGGCCGCGACCGAAGACCTCGCCGAACAGATCCGCGGCGCGGTGCGGGAGTTGCGCCTGGCCTATCCCGACCGGCGCATCGACATGAGCATCGACTTCGCCGAGGGCGTGGTCTGCGATCCGGCCCGCCTGACCCAGATGCTGAGCAATCTGGTGTGCAACGCCCTCGAACATGGCGAAGAGGATGCGCCGGTCTCGGTCTCGGCCCGGCGCCGGAACGGG
The DNA here is from genome assembly GCF_055129145.1 of Albimonas sp. Lineage (NCBI taxonomy): Bacteria > Pseudomonadati > Pseudomonadota > Alphaproteobacteria > Rhodobacterales > Paracoccaceae > Albimonas > Albimonas sp. Next base: position 6,901 of record NZ_JBSRTQ010000107.1, read on the forward strand.
CGTTTCGTGCTGGAGGTGGTCAATCGCGGCGCACCGCTGCCCGCGGATCTCGACCAGCGGATGCTGGAGCCGCATGCGCGGGGCCATGACGGGGGCCTCGGGCTCGGCCTGTTCATCGCCTCGCAGATCGCGGCAGGTCATGGCGGCAGGCTGACGGGCCGGTCCGAGGGCGGCGAGACCCGGCTTTCGGCGTCGTTCCCCGACCGGAGCTGACCGGCTCGCCGAAACACATTTCAAGCGCGTGAAATATTCGACGCCCTGCGAGTTGATGTGAAACCGCAGTCCCCATCCTTGCGCGGCCGCGCCCCCGCGTCTAAGTCCGACTGAGCGATCGGACGCCCCGGCGACCCGGACCGGGGGAGGGAGGAACGCGCTATGACCATTCGCAAGGACCTGGCCGATGCGGTCGGCAACACGCCGCTGATCCGGCTCCGCAAGGCCTCCGAGATCACCGGCTGCGAGATCCTCGGCAAGGCGGAGTTCCTCAATCCCGGCCAGTCCGTGAAGGACCGCGCGGCGCTGTCGATCATCCAGGACGCGGTGAAGCGCGGCGCGCTGCGCCCCGGCGGTGTGATCGTCGAAGGCACGGCCGGCAACACCGGCATCGGGCTGGCGCTGGTCGGCGCCTCGATGGGATTCCGCTCGGTGATCGTGATGCCCGACACCCAGAGCCAGGAGAAGAAGGACATGATCCGCCTGGCCGGAGCCGAGCTGATCGAGGTGCCCGCCGCGCCCTACAAGAACCCCAACAATTACGTGCGCTATTCCGGCCGCCTCGCCGAGGCGCTGGCGAAGACCGAGCCCAACGGCGCGATCTGGGCCAACCAGTTCGACAACGTGGCGAACAGGCAGGCGCATGTGGCGACCACCGCTCCCGAGATCTGGGAGCAGACGCAAGGCCGCGTCGACGGCTTCATCTGCGCCGTCGGTTCCGGCGGCACGCTCGCCGGCGTGGCCGAGGGGCTGCGGGCGAAGAAGGCCGGCGTGAAGATCGGGCTGGCGGACCCCGACGGCTCGGCGCTGTTCCGTCACTATGCGCAGGGCGTGCTGAAGTCCGAGGGCGATTCCATCACCGAAGGCATCGGGCAGGGGCGGATCACCGCCAATCTCGAGGGCCTGACCGTCGACATGCCCTACAACATCCCCGACGCCGAGGCGCTGCCGGTGATCTACGACCTGCTGGCGCATGAGGGCCTCTGCCTCGGCGGTTCGTCGGGCATCAACGTCGCCGGCGCGATCCGCATGGCGAAGGATCTCGGCCCCGGGCATACGGTGGTGACGATCCTGTGCGATTACGGCACGCGCTACGCCTCCAAGATCTTCAACCCGGTCTTCCTGCGCTCGAAGAACCTGCCGACGCCGGGCTTCCTGGAGCGGGGCGAGACCACGGTCCCCGAGGTGTTCGCGGAGGCGTCGTGACCCAAGCGCAGGCCCGGCGCCGGGCGGGGCGGGCCTGCGGTCGGCGCCGGTCATGAGCCGCGCGCCCGCCCGCCCCCGACCTGGCTCCCGAACCCGATCCGGACCCCGCGCCGAGGGACCGCGCCCGCCCCGGCGGGCGTTGTCGCGTCCGGCGGTTCTGCGCATGCTCTTGGCGCTCCTGCTCTGCCTCGCCCCGGCGCTGATCCCCGGCCCCGCCCCGGCCCAGACCGCCGACGCGCTGCGCGGGGCGCTGGAGGCCGCCACATCGGGCGGCAAATCCGACGCGCCCGCCGCGGCGGCCGATGCCGCGCCCGCCGCCTCCAGCCCCTTGTCGCTTGAGAACGAGACGGCCGAGACCGACCGCCGGATGCGGATCTGGGACGACGCCGCCAAGCAGGCCGAGGAGGTGATCGTGCGCGGCACGGCCTCCACCGCCGCCTATGAATTGCTGCGCGAGCAGCTGGTCGCCCATCGCGACGCCGCCAAGGCGCTGGCCGACCGCGCCGCCGCGGCCCTCGCGCCGCTGGAGGCGCAGGCCGCCGCGCTCAGCGCACCCGCCGACGCCGAAAGCGGCGTCATCGCCTCCCCCGGGGTCGCGCGCCAGCGCCGCGCGCTCGACCAGCGCATCAGCGGGCTGCAGGAGGTGAACCGCCGCTCGGAACAGGCGCTGACCCGGGCGGCCTCGCTGATCGCGGAGATCGACGGGCTGATGCGCCGGCGGTTCATGGAGCAGCTGGCGACGCTGGGCCCCTCGCCGGTCAATCCCGCCACCTGGCGGGCCGCGGCGACGGAGACGGCGCGGATCATCGGCCTGGTCGGCGACGAGGTGTCCCGGGCGTTGTCGGACCCGCTGGCGCGCCGGGACCGCCTCGCCCGGCTGCCGCTGACCGCCGGCCTGATCGTGGGCGGCCTGGGGTTGATGATCTGGACCCTGCGCCGGTCCGAGCGTGCGCTGCGCCGGCGGCTGGACAAGGGCGTCACCCGTTCCGGCCGCGCCGCCTATGGCGCGGTTGCGACGCTGGTGCGGCTGGCGCTGCCGGTGATCGCGGCGCTGCTGCTGCGGGTGGGGCTGAGCGAGAGCGCGCTCTTCGGCCCGGTCGGGGAGACCCTGCTCAACCACGCGCTCGGCGGCGTGATGGTGCTGGGCGCCGCCCGCGGGCTCGCCATAGCCTTCTTCGCCCCGCGCGAACCGGCGCTGCGGCTCTCCTCGCTCGACGACGCCGCCGCGGCCAATGCGGCGCTGCGCGCCCAGGGCCTCGGGCTGGCGCTGCTGCTCGACCTGATGCTGGTCCGCGCCGGCGAGGAGGTCGGGCTCAGCGCCGATGCGCTCGCCGCCTTCAACCTGATCGTCATCGCGCTCGGCGCCACCTGCCTGTGGATGCTCGCCCGCTCCATCGGCCCGCGCCCCGCGCCGCCGCCCGATCCCGATGTCGACGATCCGTTGGCCGAGCGGCAGGAGACCCCCGAAAGCCTCGGCCGCCGCTTCGCCTGGCTCGGCGCCTTCGCCCTGCGGCTGGCGGCGGCGGGGTCGCTGGCGCTGGCGCTGACCGGGTATTACGCGGCCGCCCAGTTCGTGTTCCGGCCGCTGTCGCTGTCGCTGGGCCTGATCTGCGCCGCCGTGCTGCTGCAGGCGCTGCTGCGCAACTTCGTCGAAGCCTACATGGAGCGTCACGCTTCCGAGGCGAGCGGGTTGCGGCTGCTGCTGGTGCTGGCGGGCTTCGTGATCACGCTCGCCGCGCTGCCGCTGCTGGCCTTCATCTGGGGCGCCCGCGCGGCCGAGCTGGAGGACATGTGGCGCTTCGTGATCGAGGGGGTGGATGTCGGCGGCATCCATATCTCTCCGGGCGGGTTCCTCAGCTTCGCGGTGGTGTTCGGACTGGCCTTCGGCGTCACCCGGCTGGCGCAGATGATCATGGCGACCTCGGTGCTGCCCAACACCCGGCTCGACGCCGGCGGGCGCTCGGCCGTCACCGCCTCCATGGGCTATCTGGGCTTCATCCTGGCGGCGCTGGCGGCGACGGCGGCGGCGGGGATCGACCTGTCGAGCCTCGCCATCGTCTTCGGCGCGCTGTCGGTGGGCATCGGCTTCGGGCTGCAGACCATCTTCTCCAACTTCGTCTCCGGCGTGATCCTGATGCTGGAACGCCCGATCAAGGTCGGCGACTGGATCTTCGTGGGCGGGGATCATGGCGTGGTGAAGCGGATCTCGGTGCGCGCCACGGAGATCGAGACCTTCGACAAATCCTCGCTGATCCTGCCCAATTCGCAGCTGATCGAAGGCAAGGTGGTCAACTACACCCATTCCAACAGCGCCGGCCGGCTGATCGTGAAGGTGATGGTGGCGCATGGCACCGACCTGCGCGCGGCCCATGCGATCCTGCTGGAGATGGCGCGCGAGGACCCCCGGGTGCTGCGCTATCCGGCCCCGCAGGCGATCGTGGCGTCCTTCGGCGAGTCGGGCGTGAACCTGGAGCTGCGGGTGATCCTGCGCGACGTGCTGACCATCTTCGACGTGCAGACCACCTTCTACATCGCCATCGCCGAGCGCTTCGCCGAGGCCGGCATGGTGATCCCGCTGCCGCAGCGGGTGCTGCGGGTGGCGGAGGCGGAGACCCTTGGCGCGGCGTTGCGCGGGGCGGCGGCGGCGCGGCGGGCCCCTGACGACCTTTTCACGGACGACGTGCCGCCCGACGACGCGCTCGTCCCCACGCCGCCGCCGCGGGGGCGCGCCAAGTCCCGGCCGGCGGCCACCTCGGCGCCCGGCGACGGCGCCTCGCCCGCCGCGAACGAGGCGACGGAGGGGGCCGCGCCCTCGGCCGCCCATGCCTGGGGCGGCGGGGACGGGGACGGGGGCGGCGACGGGCGCTGAGACCTGAGCGAAGGGCGCCCCCTTGTCCTCGCCCGCGGTTTCGCCTTCCCTGCGGGCGACCGCGCCCCCTTTCCGAGGACCCGCCATGCCCGTCGACAACGACCAGCTCCCGCTTTTCCGCGCCTATCCCTACATGTTCGAGGCCAGGGCGAAGGTGACGGGCCTGACCGAGGACGGTCTGGTGGTGCTCGACCGCGTGCTGTTCTACCCCGCCGGCGGCGGCCAGCCCGGCGACATCGGCGAGCTGGAGCTGGATGGCCGGGTCTTCCCGGTGATCGACGCGGTCAAGATCCCGTTGGGCGCGGGAACCGGCGTCGGGCTGGTGCTGCCCGAAGGCGATGCCCCGCCCGCGGTGGGGGCGGAGGGGCTGCAACGCCTCGACGAGGACCGCCGCCGCCGCCACATGCGGATGCACACCGCCCTTCACCTTTTGTCGGTGGTGATCCCGCTCCCCGTCACCGGCGGCCAGATCGGCGCCGAAAAAGGCCGGCTCGACTTCGACATGCCCGAAGCGCCCGGGGATCGCGAGGCGCTGCAGGCCGCGCTCGACGCGCTGGTGGCGGGCGATCATCCGGTGTCGGAGGAATGGATCACGGATGCCGAACTCGACGCCAATCCGGGTCTGGTCAAGACCCTGCGCGTGCAGCCGCCGCGCGGCTCGGGCCGGATCCGGCTGGTGCGGATCGGGGCGGGGGAGGCGACGGTGGACCTGCAGCCCTGCGGCGGCACCCATGTGCGGGCCACCGGCGAGATCGGGCGCGCGGTGATCGGCAAGATCGAGAAGAAGGGCAAGCAGAACCGCCGGGTGTCCCTGACGCTGGAGGATTGAGGCGACGCGATTGCGCCGCGCCCGCCCTCGCCCCCCTTGATCCCGCGGCGCACGCAAGGCTAAGCCTCAGACGCGCCGAGCGGCGGCGCCTAGCCCCGGAGACCGCCCATGACCGCGTCCGAATCGCAGCTCCTCGTCTCGACCGAGTGGCTGGCCGCCCATCTGGACGCGCCGGACGTGCGGGTGCTCGACGCCTCCTGGCACATGCCCGACACCGGCCGCAACGCCAGGGCGGAATACGCCGAGGCCCATGTCCCCGGCGCCCAGTTCTTCGATATCGACGAGATCGCCGACACCCGCTCCGAACTGCCGCATATGGCGCCGCCGGTGGAGAAGTTCGTGTCCCGCGTGCGCGCGATGGGCATCGGCGACGCGCATCGGGTGGTGGTCTACGACCAGGCGGGGCTGTTCTCGGCCGCGCGGGTCTGGTGGCTGTTCCGGCTGATGGGCCACAAGGACGTGGCGGTGCTCGACGGCGGGCTGCCCAAATGGCTGGAAGAGGGGCGCGCGACCGAGGACATGGCCCCGCTGGCGCGCGACCGCCATTTCGTGGCGCGGCGCGACGCGCGGCTGGTCAAGGACGTCACCCAGGTCGCCATGGCGATCAAGCTCGGTCACGATCAGGTGGTCGACGCGCGCGCCGCGGAGCGCTTCGAGGGCAGGGTTCCCGAGCCGCGCGCCGGCCTCCGCTCCGGCCACATCCCCGGCGCGCGCAACGTGCCGTTCAAGACCGTGCTCAACGACGACGGCACGCTGAAGGACCGCGACGCGATCCGCGCGGTGTTCGAGGCGGCGGGGGTGGACCTCGCGCGGCCGGTCGTCACGTCCTGCGGCTCGGGCGTCACCGCCTGCGTGCTGGCGCTGGCGCTGGAGCGGGCGGGGCATCGGGACTGGGCGGTCTATGACGGATCCTGGACCGAGTGGGGGGCCTATCCCGACCTCGCGGTCGAAACCGGCCCGGCGCGCTGATCCGATGGCGGGCAGGGGCGGAGTGGGAAGCGATGGGGGCGGGCCGCGCCTTCACGCGGTGACCGACGCCGACGGCGCCGGGGCGGGTGAGGCCGGCGCCGTGGCCCATGCCGGCGCCAAGGCCGGCGACCGGGTCAAGGTGGCGATCACCTGGCTGGAGATGCGGGCTCGCCCCGAGGGGCCCTTCCCGCCGCTGCCGCTGACCGCCCCCGTCTCGCTGATCCGGGCGGAGGACCCGCCCGCCGCCTATTTCCGCTACCTCTACGACCTGGTCGGGGCCGACTGGGAATGGACCGACCGTCATGCCGACGACCCGGACGAGCAGGCCGCCTGGCTCGTCGATCCGGCGGTCAGCCTGGTCTCGATGCTGCATCGCGGCTGGCCGGCGGGGTTCTTCGTGCTGGACGGGCGCGTCGAGACGCAGGGGGAGGGCGTGGTGGACCTCGCCTATTTCGGGCTGTCGGCGCGGGCGCTGGGCGGCGGGCTCGGCCGCTGGCTGCTGGGCGAGGCGATCCGGGCGGCCTGGGCGCGGCCGGGCTGCGCGAAGATGACGGTCAACACCTGCTCGCTCGACCATCCCCGCGCGCTGCCGATGTATCAGCGCGCCGGGTTTCGGGCTGTGCGGCGCACCGAGGTCGAGCGGGTGATGACCCGCGACCGTCCCGCCTGAGACCGGGGGAGCCGCGGCCCCCCCCGGCGCGCCTGTCCCCGAGGCCCCGCCCGCCGCGGCGGCCAGCGGGGGCGCCAGGCGGAACCGATGCAACCTGCGCGGTTCCGCGACGGGCCCGGATCGGCTAGGCCTGTGGGACGCGATGTCACCCAGGAGCGCCCGAGCGCCATGTCCGACGCCACCTCGCCCGGCCCGTCCTCGCGCCTTCCGCAGTTCTACGAGGGGGCCGAGCCGCTCGACCGCAACCGCCATGCGGGGCTCGGCCTGCGGCCCCATGCGGGCTTCGGCTTCGCCGCCTCCGCCGTCGCCGTGCCGCTGCTGATCGGGGAATTCGCGCGGGCGGCGGTGTCGATGCCCATCGTCTTCGCCGGCGAGGGCGGGCGACGCCCGGTCGCCGTCACCGGCCTGCGCCAGGGGCGCAACCTCTTCGTCGCGCCCGACGGCGCCTGGGCCGCGGGCGTCCACATCCCAGCCCATCTGCGCCGCGTGCCGTTCCTGCTGATGACCGCGCCCGACCCGGACGGCGGCGCGCCGCGGCTGCTCTTGGGCATCGACCCGCACTCCCCCCGTTTCACCGCAGAGCTGACCGAGCCCGGCGCCGCGCCTCTGTTCGCCGCGGGCGAGCCGACGCCCGAGACCCTCAACGCCCGCGATTTCTGCCTCGCCCATCACCGGGACGTGGAGACGACCAACCGCGCCTGCGAGGCGCTGGCCGAGGCCGGGCTGCTGATCCCCCAGCAGGGCAAGGTCGACCTGCCGGGCGGCGAGGTGCTGCGGCTGACCGATTTCCAGGTGGTGGACGAGGCCAAGCTCAACGCGCTCTCCGACGCGGCGCTGGGCGAGCTTCGTTCCTGCGGGGCGCTCGCCGCCGCCTATCGCCACCTGGTCAGCCTCAACAGCTTCCCGGCGCTGACCGCGCGGCTGACCTCCACTCAGGGCTGAGCGGGGGCCGCCCCTCGGCGCCTGGCCGGCGCGCAGGGCGGGGCTGGCTGACCGGCGCGCGGCCAATGATTTTCCCAATTGATTAAATTTACGACTCGCCGCACGGTGAGTCCCAGCAACAGCCAGCCCCGCCGCCTCGGAATGGGAGTCCGCCTGCCATGAGCCAAGCGCGCCGCGCGCCCGGGATCGCGCCCGCCCGACTCCCCGCCGATCAGCTCGCCGCCAATTTCGCCGACCTGCATCCGGCCTTCGGCGCGCATGAGGCGCTGGTGGCCTCGGATCGCTGCTATTTCTGTCACGACGCGCCCTGCATGACCGCCTGCCCGACCGACATCGACATCCCGATGTTCATCCGCCAGATCCAGACCGGCCAGCCCAAGGCCGCGGCGCGGACCATCTTCGAGCAGAACATCCTCGGCGGCATGTGCGCCCGCGTCTGCCCTACGGAGACCCTGTGCGAAGAGGCCTGCGTGCGGATGACGGCGGAGGGCGACCCCGTCGCCATCGGCCGCCTCCAGCGCTACGCCACCGACAGGCTGATGGCCGAGAACGGTCACCCCTTCGCGCGCGCCCCCGCCACCGGCAAGACCGTGGCGGTGATCGGCGCCGGGCCCGCCGGCCTCGCCTGCGCCCACCGTCTGGCGATGAAGGGCCACGCGGTCCGCGTCTTCGACACGCGGCCCAAACCCGGCGGGCTCAACGAATACGGCATCGCCGCCTACAAGGCCCGATGACGGCGGAATTCGACGCGGTGTTCCTGGGGATCGGCCTCGCCGGGGTCAATGCGCTGGGCGCGCCGGGCGAGGACATGGCGGGCGTGATGGATGCCGTCGACTGGATCGCGCAGCTGCGCCAGTCCGCGCCGGGGGACGTGCCCGTCGGCCGCTCGGTCGTGGTGATCGGCGGCGGCATGACCGCCACCGACGCCGCGATTCAATCCGCCAAACTCGGCGCCTCCGAAGTGTCGCTGGTCTACCGCCGCGGGCGCGAGGCGATGGCGGCTTCGGATTTCGAAGTCGACCTCGCCGCCGCCAACGGCGTCGCGGTGCGCACCGACGCCCGGCCTATCCGCGTGCTGGCCAGCGCCACCGGCGTCCATGGCGTGGAATTCGAGCGCACCGAATCCGGTCCCGACGGCCGCCTGATCGGCACGGGCGAGACCTTCGTGGTCGAAGCCGACATGGTGCTGAAAGCCATCGGCCAGACCCTGACCGCGCCCCAGGGCGTCGCGGTCTCCGCCGGCAAGATCGAGATCGACGCGGAGGGCCGCACCTCCCGCCCCGGCGTCTGGGCCGGGGGCGACTGCGCCTCGGGCGGCGAGGACCTCACCGTCACCGCCGTCGCCCAAGGCCGCGACGCCGCCGAAAGCATCCACCGCGCCCTCAGCGCCTGATCCCCCCGGAGGACACCGCCATGGCCGACCTGCGCAGCGACTTCGTGGGGATCAAGTCCCCGAACCCGTTCTGGCTGGCCTCGGCCCCGCCCACCGACAAGGCATACAACGTCCGCCGCGCCTTCGAGGCGGGCTGGGGCGGCGTGGTGTGGAAGACGCTCGGCCTCGACCCCCACATCGTCAACGTCAACGGCCCCCGCTACGGGGTGATCCACGGCGCGGATCGAAGGGTGCTGGGCATCAACAACATCGAGCTGATCACCGACCGCCCCCTTCAGGTGAACCTCGACGAGATCAAGGCGGTGAAGCGCGACTACCCCGACCGCGCCGTGGTGGTGTCCCTCATGGTGCCCTGCGACGAGGAGAGCTGGACCGGCATCGTGCCGCTGGTCGAAGCCACCGGCGCCGACGGCATCGAACTGAACTTCGGCTGCCCCCATGGCATGTCCGAGCGCGGCATGGGCGCCGCCGTCGGCCAGGTGCCGGAATACATCGAGATGGTCACCCGCTGGTGCAAGGCCTCGACCCGCATGCCGGTGATCGTGAAGCTGACCCCCAACATCACCGACATCCGCCACCCGGCCCGCGCCGCCGTGCGCGGCGGCGCGGATGC
>NZ_JBSRTQ010000108.1:0-15307 GCF_055129145.1 Albimonas sp.
GGGCGCTGCGGCCTCGGCCGTCTCCCCGCGCGCGGCGGGCGTATCCTGCGCGGCCGTCCCGGACCGGGACGGCCGGCGTTTCGATCAGGCCAGGTCGAAGCGGTCCGCGTTCATCACCTTGGTCCAGGCGGCGACGAAGTCGGTCACGAACTTGCCGGCGTTGTCGTCCTGGGCGTAGACCTCGGCATAGGCGCGCAGCACGGCGTTGGAGCCGAACACCAGGTCCGCCCGCGTCGCCGTCCACTTCACCGCGCCGGTCTTGCGGTCGCGGATCTCGTAGAGCCCGTTCCCGACCGGCGCCCAGGTGTTCGCCATGTCGGTGAGGTTCACGAAGAAGTCCGGGGTCAGCGCGCCTTCGCGCCCGGTCAACACGCCGTGCTTGGTCCCGCCATGGTTCGCGCCCAGCGCCCGCATCCCGCCCACGAGGACGGTCATCTCGGCCGCGGTCAGGCCCAGCAGCTGGGCGCGGTTCAGCATCAGCTCCTCCGCGCTGACCGTGTAGTCGCGCTTGAGCCAGTTGCGGAAGCCGTCGGCGACCGGCTCCAGCGCCTCGAAGCTCTCGACGTCGGTCATCGCGTCGGTCGCGTCGCCGCGGCCCGGCGCGAAGGGCACGGCCGCGTCGAAGCCGGCCGCCTTCGCCGCCTTCTCCACCCCGACATTGCCCGCCAGCACGATGATGTCGGCGACGGACGCCCCGACCTCGGCCGCGATCGGCTCCAGCGCCGACAGCACGCGGGCGAGACGCGCGGGCTCGTTGCCCTCCCAGTCCTTCTGGGGGGCGAGGCGGATGCGCGCGCCGTTGGCGCCGCCGCGCATGTCGGACCCGCGATAGGTGCGCGCGCTGTCCCAGGCGGTGGCGATCATCTCGACCATGCTGAGGCCGGAGGCCTCGATCTTCGCCTTGGCCGCCGCCACATCGAAGGTCGGGTTGCCGGCGGGGATCGGATCCTGCCAGATCAGGTCCTCTTCCGGCACGTCGGGTCCGAAATAGCGGACCTTGGGGCCCATGTCGCGATGGGTCAGCTTGTACCAGGCCTTGGCGAAGGTCTCCGAGAAGTAGTCCGGATCGGCGCGGAACTTCTGGCAGATGGCGTTGTAGGTCGGATCCATCTTCATCGCCATGTCGGCGTCGGTCATCATCGGCATGCAGCGGATCGAGGGATCCTCCACATCCACCGGCATGTCCTCTTCGGCGATGTCGACCGGCTTCCACTGATGGGCGCCGGCGGGGCTCTTGGTCAGCTCCCACTCATGGTCGAAGAGCATGTCGAACCAGCCCATGTCCCACTTGGTGGGATTGGCGGTCCAGGCGCCCTCGATGCCCGACACCATGGTGTCGCGCCCGATGCCGCGGGCATTGGTCTTCATCCAGCCGATGCCCTGGAATTCGATGTCGGCGCCCTCGGGCTCCGGGCTCAGCTGGTCGGCGGTGCCGTTGCCGTGGGACTTGCCGATGGTGTGGCCGCCGGCGGTCAGCGCCGCGGTCTCCTCATCGTTCATCGCCATGCGCTTGAACGTCTCGCGCACCATGTCGGCGGTGCGCAGCGGGTCGGGATTGCCGTTCACCCCTTCGGGATTCACGTAGATCAGGCCCATCTGCACGGCCGAGAGCGAAGCCTCGAGGCTCGACGCGTCGTTCACGTCGCCATAGCGGCTGTCGGAGGCGGCGAGCCATTCCTTCTCCACGCCCCAGTTGGTGTCCTTCTCCGGCGCCCAGATGTCCTCGCGCCCGAAGGAGAAGCCGTAGGTCTTCAGGCCCGCGACCTCATAGGCGATGGTGCCCGCGAGGATCATCAGGTCGGCCCAGGAGATCCTGTTGCCGTATTTCTTCTTGATCGGCCAAAGCAGGCGGCGGCCCTTGTCGGTGTTGACGTTGTCGGGCCAGGAATTCAGCGGGGCGAAGCGCTGGTTGCCGGTCCCCCCGCCCCCGCGCCCGTCGGCCAGACGGTAGGAGCCGGCCGAGTGCCAGGCGACGCGGGCGAACATGCCGACATAGGAGCCCCAGTCGGCCGGCCACCAGTCCTGGCTGTCGTTCATCAGCGCGCGCAGATCGGACTTCAGCGCCTCGACGTCCAGCGCCTTGAGCGCCTCGCGGTAGTTGAAGTCCGCCCCCATCGGGTTGGTCTTCGTGTCATGCTGATGCAGGATGTCCAGATTCAGCGCGTTCGGCCACCACTCCGTCACCGAATGCCCGGTCTCGGTCATCGCGCCATGCATCACCGGGCATTTGCCGGCGGCGTTCATCTCGTTCCCGTCCATGTGGAAACTCTCTCCTCGGTTTGGCCGCGCCGTCTGAGGGGCGCGGCGATCTCCTGGGGGGCGCTCCGCTCGATCCCGCCATGCGGCGGCCGAGCGAGGCGACTCGGAACCTTGATATAGGGGAGGCTTGTAGCACTTTTTAGAATTAATAAAATTTGGATATTCCTATCGCTGTGATAATATCCGCTTATGTCCAGCCTGACCCTTCGCCAGCTCCGATATTTCGAGGCCCTGTCCCGTCACCGCCATTTCGGCCGTGCGGCGGAGGCCTGCGCCATCTCCCAGCCCGCGCTGTCGATCCAGATGAAGGAGCTCGAGGGCGTTCTGGGCGCCCCCCTGATCGAGCGGGGGGCCCAGCCCCTGCGCCTCTCGGACCTGGGCGAGGCGCTGGCGATCCGGGCCCGCGACATCCTGCGCGCGGTGGACGAGATCGAGGATCTGGCCCGCGCCTCGCACGGGCCTTTTTCGGGTCGCCTGCGGATCGGGGTGATCCCGACGGTCGCGCCCTATCTTCTGCCAGGGCTGATCCAGCATCTCGCCGAAACCTATCCCGAGCTCGACGCCATCCCGCGCGAGACGGTGACCCAGACCCTGATCCGCGATCTGCTCGACGGGCGGCTCGACGTGGCGATCGTGGCCCTCCCGATCTCCGAGCCGACGCTGCACGAGGAACCGCTTTTCGCCGAGGAGTTCGTCCTCGTCCGCCCCCGCGCCGATGCGGGCCTGCCCGTGCCCAGCGCCGACCACCTGCGCGAGATGCGGCTGCTGCTGCTGGAGGAGGGGCATTGCTTTCGCGATCAGGCGCTGTCGTTCTGCAACCTCGCCTCCTCGCCCCCCCGCGACCTGATGGAGGGAAGCTCGCTCGCCACCCTCGTGCAGATGGTCGGCGTCGGCATCGGCGTGACCCTGATTCCCGAGATGGCGGTGGCGGTGGAGACGGCGTCGGCGCCCGTCTCGGTCGCGCGGCTGGCGGAGCCGCGGCCCTCGCGCACCCTCGGCATGGTCTGGCGCAAGTCGACGCCGCTCGCCCCCCAGCTGACCCGCATCGCCGACCAGGTCCGCCGCTTCGGCGAGGCGCGCGCCCCCGCCGCCTGAGCCCTCTTTCGCTCTGGCGCGAGCTTCGCGCATGATGACACGCAACATATGGAAGAGGCCCGCCATGACCCCATCCCTCTTGCGCGGCGCGCTCCTCCTCGCCCTGCTCGCCGCCGTCGCGCCCGCCTCAGCCCAACCCTCCGCGCCTGGTCTCGTCCTCGTCGAAAGCACGAAAATCCGCGACAAGGACGCCGAGTTCGACGAGCCCTCGGGCCTCGCCCTTTCCGCCGACCGGACGTTTCTGTGGAGCGTCAGCGACGATGCGGGCGAGGTGTTCCGGCTGGGTTTCGACGGCCGTCTCCTCCCCGGCCCCCGCCTGCCGCTGCCCTGGCCCGACCAGGCCGAGGGCGTGGCCGCGACCCCGGACGGCGCCCGCCTGATCGTGGCGCGCGAGACGGGAGCCGAACTCGCCGTCATCGACATCGCCACCGGCGCGGCCCGCCTCGCGCCGCTCTCCGCGATGACGGGATGGGACGCGGTGCGAGCCGATTTCGGCGAGGCCGCGGACAAGAACGGGCTGGAGGGCGTCGCGGTCGACCCCTCGGACGGAACCGTGCTGGTCCTGCGCGAAGCCGAGCCGAGGCTGCTGATCGCCATCTCCCCCACGCTCGACCGGATCCTCGGCGTCCGCCTTCTGGACGCCGCGGCGGGGTTCGACGATGCGCTGGGGGCGAAGGGCCGGCTCGACGTCTCCGGCCTCGCCTTCGGGCCTGGCCGCGGCCAGGTCTGGATCGTCAGCGACCGGGCACGGCGCGTCTTCGTGCTCGACCTCGCCGGAGGGCCGGCCGTCTCGGTCCCCCTGCTGCGCGCAAAAGGAGAACCGCTCGACAACGCCGAGGGCGTGGCCTGGGATCCGGCCCGGCGCCGGCTCTTCGTGGTCAGCGACGACAAGGGCGACTCGCGTCTCGTGACCTACGAAGTCACACAAGCCCGCTGAGCCCGGCCGCCCCCGCCGGCGGCCTTGTTCGCCGTCCGACGCGCGCCTATCCATTCCCGGCGCCCCGCTCAGCAAGGACCTTCCTTCGTGCCGCAGACCACCTCGCCGCTCGCCCTGTTCGGCAACCAGACCTTCCGGATGTTGTGGATCGCGGCGCTGACTTCGAATTTCGGCGGGCTGGTGCAGTCGGTCGGCGCGGCCTGGATGATGACCACGCTGTCTGAAAAACCCTCGATGGTGGCGCTGGTGCAGTCCTCGGTCACGCTGCCCATCGTGATCTTCTCATTGGTCGCGGGGGTGCTGGCCGACAGCTACGACCGCCGCCGGGTGATGCTGATCGCGCAAGGCTTCATGTTCGCGGTGTCGATCGCGCTGGCGGCGATGGGCTTCGCCGGGCTGCTGAGCCCCTGGGTCCTGCTCGGCTTCACCTTCCTGATCGGCTGCGGCACCGCGCTGCACAACCCCTCCTGGCAGGCGACGATGGGCGACATCGTGCCCAAAGCCGACCTGCCTTCCGCCGTCGCGCTGAACTCGATGGGATTCAACCTGATGCGTTCCGTCGGGCCCGCGGTCGGCGGCGCCATCGTGGCGGCGGCGGGCGCGGCGGCCGCCTTCGCGGTCAACGCGGTCAGCTACGTCGCCATCATCTCCGCCCTCCTGCGCTGGCACCCGGTCACGCCCCCCCGCACCCTGCCCCGCGAGCCGCTGGGCGCCGCCTTCGCCGCCGGTCTGCGCTATGTGGGCATGTCGCCCAACCTGATCCGGGTGATCCTGCGCGGCACCCTCTTCGGCATGACCTCCATCCCCGTGCTGGCCCTCCTGCCGCTGGTGGTGCGCGAGCATCTGGACGGGCGCGCCTTCGTCTACGGCATCATGCTCGGCTGCTTCGGGGTCGGCGCGGTCGGCGGCGCGCTGCTCAACGCCCGCCTGCGCGCGCGCTTCGTGAACGAAACCATCGCGCGCCTCTCCTTCGCCGGCCTCGCCGTCGCCGCGGTCGCGCTGGCGCTCAGCTCGTTCTACCTGCTCACCGGGGCGGCGCTGCTGCTGGCCGGCGCCTGCTGGGTGATCGCGCTTTCGATGTTCAACGTGACCATCCAGCTCTCGACCCCGCGCTGGGTGGTGGGGCGGGCGCTGGCGCTTTATCAGACCGGGACCTTCGGGGGCATGGCCGCGGGCAGCTGGATCGCGGGCCTGCTGGCCGAGGCGCAGGGCGTCGACGTGGCCCTGCTGATCGCCGCCGCCGCGATGGTGGCGGGGGGCGCGGCGGGATTGTTCCTGCCGGTGCCGGCCTTCGGCGTGCTCAACCTCGACCCGCTCGACCGCTTCCGCGAGCCGCCCTTGCGCCTCGACCTCGCCCAGCGCTCCGGCCCGATCATGGTGATGGTGGATTACATCATCGCCCAGAAGGATGTGCCCGCATTCCTGTCGGCCATGGCGCTGCGCCGCCGCATCCGCCTGCGCGACGGGGCCAAGCAATGGACGCTGCTGCGCGACCTGGAAAACCCCGATCTCTGGACCGAGAGCTATCACGTCCCCACCTGGGTCGAATATGTGCGCCACAACGCGCGGCGCACCCAGGCCGATCTCGAATCCTGGGACCGGCTGCTCGACCTCCACCAGGGGCCCGAGCGCCCCCGCGTGCACCGGATGATCGAGCGGCAGACCGTCCCGCTCCATGACGACATGCCGCTGAAACCCTGACCGGCCTTTGATCCGCCGCCGGCCGCGCCTACATTCGGGGCAGGCAGGCGAGGAGGCCCGACATGGCCGGAGGCTGGGCGCGCGACGGCGCGGTGAACGAACAGATCGACGCCTCGATCGAGGATGAGCTGAAGCGGATGCGCGCCGCGGGCGCCCGCGGCGAAAGCCGCACCCATTGCGCCGAATGCGAGGAGCCGATCCCCGAGGCCCGCCGCGCCGCCATCCCCGGCGTGCGCCTGTGCATCGAGTGCCAGGCCGAACGCGACGCCTCCCCCGTGGCCCGCGCCGGGATCAATCGCCGCGGCTCCAAGGACAGCCAGCTGAAATAGGCGGTCGGCGCGGCTTCGGGGCTTGCCCTGCGCCGCGCGATTGGATAGCTGCCCTCCCTCTCGCACAGATCCGGGGGATGCCAGTCATGTCCGACGCCACGCTCGCCGTCGATTTCGGCACCTCGAATTCCGCGGCCTCGGTGCTGGACGGGGGCCTTCCCCGCCGCCTGAAAGTCGAGGGCGCGGCCGAGACCCTGCCCACCGCCGTGTTCTTCCCCACCGACGGCGGGCCGATGCGCGTCGGCTCCGCCGCCGCCCAGGCGCTGATCGAGGGCGATGAGGGCCGCTACATGCGCGCGCTGAAAAGCGTGCTGGGCACCGGCCTCTTCCACGAGCCCCGCCGCATCGGCGGCAAGCGCCGGACGCTGGCCGACGTGGTAACGGATTTCCTCGTGGTCCTGCGCCGGCGGGCGGAGGCGGAGACCGGCCGCCGCTTCACCCATGCCCTCTCGGGGCGCCCCGTGCATTTCCACTCCGCCGACGCCTTGCGCGACGCGCGCGCCGAGGCGGACCTGCGCGCCTGCTATCTCGCCGCCGGCTTCGAGCAGGTGCGCTTCATGTTCGAGCCCGAAGCCGCCGCGATGGCCGCCGCCGCCGAGGGCCGGGCCGGCGAGACCGGGCTGATCGTCGACATCGGCGGCGGCACCTCGGACTTTTCGGTGTTCCGGATGGAGGGGGACGGGATGGAAGGGGGCGGGGCCCGCATCCTCGCCAGCCACGGCGTCCGTCTCGGCGGCACCGATTTCGACCACGCGGTGTCGATGACCCATGCGATGCCGCTGCTGGGCCTGGGCGGAGAGCTGCGCCGCAGCCTCGGCAAGGGCCTGCTGCCGGTGCCCAACACGCTCTTCGTGGAGCTGTCGACCTGGGCGAAGATCCCGTTCCTCTACACGCCCGAGACGGAGCGCGCGGTCGAGAGCATGGTTCGCGACGCCGTGAACCCCGAGGGCCTGAAGCGCTTCGCCAAGGTCATCGACCAGCAGATCGGCCACGAACTGGCCTTCGCGGTGGAGGCGGGCAAGATCGCCGCCAACGACCCCGGCGCCGCGGACGCGATCATCGACATGGGCCGGGTGGAGCGCGGGCTCTTCGCCCCGATCAGCCCCGCCTCGATGGACGCGGCGCTCGCAGGTTTCCGCACCGCGCTGCGCGAAGCGATGGAGGAGACGTTGCGCATGGCGGGGCTGCCCGCCGCCGACATCGCCTCCGTCGTGCTGGTCGGCGGCTCGTCGCTGATGGGCCTGGTGTCGGAGGAGGCGATGCGCGTCTGCGCGGCAGCCCGCCTCAGCCGGTCCGACGCCTTCAGCTCGGTGGTCGACGGGCTGGCGCTGGCCATCGGCTCGGAACCCGCCGCGGTCGCCGCGGCGGGTTGAGGGCTCAGGCCGGGGCGAGGGTCCAGGTCAGCCCGTCCGGCGTCGCCTCGACCTCCACCGCCATGAACGCCCGGTGCGAGGCGACGGCCCCGCGCCAGAGCTCGATCCAGGCCGACAGCAGATCTTCCCGCGCCGCCCCCTCCAGCCCCCGCACGATGCGCAGACCGGTCTGACGGATCACCGCGCGGTCGACATCGGCCTCCACCGCCGCTTCGTCGCCCATGCCGGCGAACATCGCGGCGAGGAAGGCCGCCGCCTCCGCCGGACCGCCATCGACCCCGCCCACCGCTTCGGCCATGCGGCGATAATGCTGCAACCCGGTGAGCCGCGCCGACAGGCCCGCCAGCTCCCGCGCCCGGGCCGAGCCCAGAACGCCCGCCAGTTCCGCCACGCCGTTGCGGCAATATTCCATCGCGTAATTGCGTCCGGCCTTGGCGAGCCGCGCCTCCGACCACTCCGTCGCCGGGGGCGCGGGCTGGGCCGCAGGATCGAACAGCGGCGGGCGCTCGTCGGGCGCGAAGACCAGCCGCTCGTCCTCGGCCAGATCCCGGTCGTATTCGCGGAAGTATCCGCAGAGGCCGAACTGCCCGGTCATGTCCTCCGACACGCACACGAACCCCAGCCGCGGATTGCCCAGCGACACCCCGTTCTGCGCATACCAGCCGCGCAGAAACCCCCGGCTCGCCTCCATCGGGATCCCGCAGATCGCGGGGCCGTCATACATCCAGCGCGGATAGCGGAACCGGACCCAAGCTTTTCGGGGGCCCTCCTCCATGTATTCGACCCGCACGCCGCCCACCCCGTTCGACAGCACGTGATAGCGCGCGCAAGCGACGGCGTGGGGCAGCCCGTCGAGGCCAAGCTTCTCGAAACTCGACAGGAATTTCGCGTGATGCTGGCGGCGGAACAGGCGGAACATCCAGTCGCCGACCACGTCGGGCCCCTCGCGCATCGAGACCATCAGCTGCAGCCCCAGGAGCCACTGGTGATGCAACCCCGCCTGCGCCCCGATCCCCGCCCCGATCCCCGCCCCGATCCCCGCCGCGGTCCCAGCCTCGGTCGCCACCCCGTTCGTCGCATCCGTCATCGCTCATCCTCCCCAACCGCGCCTCTCCGGGCGCCCCCTCGAAAAACTACCCGCCCGCCGCCTGACTGGCGAGGCCGCGCGCAAATCCCCCTTCGCCTGCGCGAAACCGTCACGCAACCGCGACCGAACCGACGCGCGCCGGTCATCGCCCGGGCGTATCCGGGTCCGACCCCCAAGATGCGAGGACCTTCCATGAACCGCCCCATGCCCATGCCCGCCGTCGACCAGGTCGCCGACGCCGACCTGCCGGTGCTCGGCGTCTGCCTGCCCAACGACGACATCGAGGCGCAGATCGACTGGATCGTGCAGGACCAGCGCGACCTCGAGGTGCAGGACTTCTTCTCCGCCGAGGTGCTGGACGGCGACTGGAAGGCGGTCGCGGCGCGCACGAAGCGGCTCCTCGGCGCGCATACCGGTCGCCTCGGCATCCACGGCCCGTTCTGGGGCTTCTCGCTCGGGACCATGGATCCCATGATCCGCGAGGTGGTGCGCAAGCGGATGGACCAGGGCCTCGACGCCTGCGAGGAGATCGGCGCCACCCAGATGGTCGTCCACTCGCCGGCCACCACCTGGGACTACAACAACCGCCACCACCTGCCCGGCGCCTACAGGATGTTCGACAACGTCCATGCCAGTCTCGACGCCGCGGTGGCGCGGGCCGAGCGCATCGGCGTGACCCTGGTGCTCGAGAACATCGAGGACAAGGACCCGGCCGAGCGCGTGCGCCTCGCCGAAAGCTTCGGGTCTGCCTCGGTCCGCGTCTCGGTCGACACCGGCCATGCGCATTACGCCCACAAATCCACCGGCGCGCCGCCGGTCGACCACTACATCCTCGCCGCCGGCGACATGCTGCACCACGTGCATATCCAGGACGCCGACGGCTACGCCGACCGCCACTGGGCGCCGGGGATGGGCGACATCCTGTGGGGTTCGGTCTTCGCCGCGCTGAAGCATTGCGGATCCGTCCCCCGTCTGAACCTGGAGCTGCGCGACAAGTCCGCCGTGCAGCCCGCCGCCGAGTGGTTCCGGGCCCGCGGCCTCGCGCGCTGAGACGGGCCCGACGCGGAGGAAACCGGGGGAGAGGCCGGGCGCGGGCCCGGCCTCTCTCGGCCCGACGCGATTTACGGCGACGTGAGTTTCGCGTTTCGCGAAACCCGGCGCGGGTGCGAAAGGACGCGCGCCATATCGGCCGCCTGCGGGTCCGCCGACCGGCGGGCCTGCCCCTGGACCGGCGACATGAGGGCCTGACCGGAGGGGTCGGGCGAGGTCAGACCCGCCCGCCCTCGGCCAGGTAGATGCGGCCCTTGTAGCGCAGGCGGGTCAGGCGCTGGCGGAAGCCGCCCTGCCCCTCCTCGCCCAGGCCCGTCTCATGGATCAGCGTCTCGGCGGCCTCGGGCGTGCCGCCCCAGGCCTCGGTCAGCACCCGTCCCTCGCCGAAGGGTTCGGTCTCGCCGAGCGCGGCGAGGATGGTCGGGGCCACGTCGACGATCCCCGCCGGGCAATCATAGTCGCCCGGCGCGATCCCCGGCCCCGCCAGCGCCAGCAGCGTGTTCAGCTCGCGGCGGTGCAGCCCGCCATGCATGCCGCCGCCGACCGGGATGCCGCCGGTGAAGACGCCGAGGCCCGGAAGGCCGAATGCGTCCGGCCCGTCGCCCGAGCGGCAGACATAGTGCAGGTCCGGCGCGCGGGCATGATCCCCCGCCACCAGCGCCATCGGCAGGGTCCCCGCCAGATCGTCGCGCGCGAACAGCATCCCCAGCCAGTCCCGCCCCATCAGCCAGGCTGCGAGCTCGGCCACCGGCGCGCCGTCGCGCAGCGCCCGGATCTCGCCCGACGCGCCGCGGGTGATGCCGAAATCATCCTCCGGCCCGGGCAGGACGCCCGCCTTGAAGCCCGCGCCGCGCAGCTCCGCCTCGATGTCGATCTCCTCGTCGACGGTGATCTGGCCATGGTCCGAAAGGGCGATGATCAGCGCGTCCTTCGGCGCCGCCGCCCGGATCGCCGCGAAGGCCGCGTCGCAGGCGTCGAGCGCCGCGGCGGCTTCGGGCGAGCCGATGCGGCGGTAGTGAAAGGTGGTGTCGGGCTCGGGGAACCAGACCAGCGCCACATCCGGCGCTTCGGGCAGCGCCAGGTCGCGGATCACCGCCTCGGCCCTCGAAATCGCCGAGAAACGCGGCAGATCCGGCTCCGGCAACGCCCCATGCATCGCGACCGACGCCGCCACCGCGCCGGGCGTGCGGGTGTGATCCTCGCCATGGATGGAAAAGGTCCAGTGCCCGGCATGGCCCGCCACCCCGGCGTTGACCAGAAAGGCGGAGCCGGACGAGCCGCAATGCGCCACCATCATCCGCTTGCCGGACGCCGCCAGCGCGCCGCCCAGATCCGGCGCGGTCACGATCCGCCCGTCCGCCGCCTCCAGCGCCTCGAGATCCGCCCGCCGCGAGGTGTCGAGCGGCCGCCCCGCGATCACCTGCGGCTGGTGGAAGGCGTTGCCGACGATGCCATGATCCCGCGGCCAGGCCCCGGTGGCGAGGGCGGTGGTGCAGACGCGGGTGTAGGAGGGGAACACCGTCCGCGCCTCCCGGAACCACGCCGCCTCGCCGAGGAACGCCGAGAGCGACGGCATCGTGTCAGGCGTGATGCGATCCGGTCTCAATCCGTCGAACACCACCACGATCACCTGGCCGACCTGTCGCATGTCCTGTCCCTTCGAATGGCTGCGAAACGACCCTCGCACACCCCGCGCGGCGGTTTGATGACGACGTGACGACGCGGGCCAAGGGCCTGATGCCGCAGGGCTTCCCCGCGCGGCCGGCGCCCGTCCCGACCCGCCCCGGGCTCTCGCAGACAAAGGTTCGTCCAGTCGTCACCCCGACGTCGCAGCCCCGTCCCATCCTCCGCCCCGGACCGCACGGAGCCATCCGCCGGCCTCTCCCTCGACATCGGAGCCACACGCCATGATCCTGACCCGCCGCCTTCTCGGCCTCGCCGCCGGCGCAGCCCTGCTGGCCACGACCGCGCTCGTGTCGCCGTCGCAGGCCGCCGACCGCCCTGACATCACCGTCGCCGTGCAGCAGATCGTCACCTCCGGCGCGCTCGACACCCTGCGCGAGCAGTCGAATGTCGGCGCGCGCGTGTTCTACTCGATCTACGAGGGCCTGATCGACTACGAACGCCAGACCGACGCGCTGGCCCAGAAGCCGGGCCTCGCCACCGAATGGAAACGCATCGACGACAACACCGTCGAGCTGAAGCTCCGCCCCGGCGTGAAATTTCACAACGGCGACGTGATGACCGCCGACGACGTGGTGTTCTCCTTCTCGCCCGAGCGCTTCGGCCTCCTGCCCGAGCAGGTCGAGGCCCAGAAGACCGGCGCCACGCTGTTCTCCTCCTCGGCCGCCAACGCCCGCAACGGCAAGGTCCCGCCGCCCGAGGTCGCCGCCGTCGCCCGCCGCTCCTGGCCCAATCTCGACCGGGTCGAGAAAGTGGACGACATGACCGTCCGCTTCATCTCCAAGGTCCCCGATCCGACGCTGGAAGGCCGCATCTCGCGCAACGGCGCCGAGATCATCTCCAGGCGCGCCTATCAGGAGGCCGCCACCTGGGCCGACTTCGCCCGCGCCCCGGTCGGCACCGGCCCCTACAAGGTCGTCGAGTTCAAGCCCGACAACGTGCTCGTGCTCGCCGCGCATGAGGACTACTGGGGCGGCGAGCCGCCGATCAAGGAGCTGCGCTTCGTGGTGGTGCCCGAGGTGGCGAGCCGCGTGAACGGCCTGCTCTCGGGCGAATACGACTTCATCACCGACGTGCCCCCGGACCAGATCGCGCTGGTCGAGAAGGACAAGGCCTTCGAGGTCGTCGGCGGCCCGATCACCAATCACCGCCTGATGGTGTTCGACAAGAACAACGGCCCGATGAAGAACGTGAAGATCCGTCAGGCCATGACCCATGCCATCGACCGCGACCTGATCGTGGACGCGCTGTGGGGCGGCCGGACCAAGGTGCCCGCCGGTCTGCAGTGGGAGTATTACGGCGACATGTATCTCGCCGACTGGGAAGTTCCGAAATACGATATGGAGCTGGCCAAGAAGCTGGTGGCCGAGTCGGGCTATGACGGCGAGCCGATCATCATGCGGCTGACCAACAACTACTACACCAACCAGGTCTCCACCGCGCAGATCAACGCCGAGTCCTTCCGTCAGATCGGTCTGAACATCCAGATCGAGATGAAGGAGAACTGGCAGCAGATCTTCGACACCGAAAGCGGCCCGCGCATGGTCCGCGACTGGTCGAACTCCGCGCCCTTCCCCGATCCGGTCTCCTCGATCGTCAACCAGCACTGCCAGAACGGCCAGCAGCAGCAGGTCGGGGAGTGGACCAACGAGGAGTTCAACAAGCTCTGCATCGAGCTGGAGACCTCGACGGACCTCGAGACCCGCCGGGCCGCCTTCCGCCGGATGCTGGAGATCGCCGAGCGCGAGGATCCCGCCTACACCGTGATGCATCAGAACGCGATCTTCTACGGCAAGCGGGCCGATATCGCGTGGAAACCCTCGGCGCTGCTGTCGATGGACTTCCGCCCGGGCAACTTCGCCATCGGTTCGTCCAACTGAGGCCGACGCCTCCGTCGCGCCCCCCGTCCCGTGCGGACGGGGGGCGCGCGCCGTTTGCGCGCCCTTCCCGCCAGTCACATGGAGCCTTCTCATGCATGACCCGCTTGGCCCCCATAAGCCGCTGATCTCGCTGACCGGCATGACCATCGATTTCGACATCGGCCGGCGCTGGGTCCGCGCCCTGCACGGGGTCGACCTGGAGGTGGCGCGCGGCGAAACGCTGGGCGTGGTGGGCGAAAGCGGCTGCGGCAAGTCGATCACCTGGCTCGCCGCCGCCGGTCTGCTGGACGCGCGGGCCCGCGTCGGCGGCTCGGTGCGGCTGGCGGGCGAGGAGATCCTGGGCGCGCCGGAAAGGCGCCTCTCCCAGCTCCGCGGCGGACGGGTGGCCCTGATCTTCCAGGACCCGTCCTCGTCCCTGAACCCGGTGCGCCGCATCGGTCATCAGATCGGCGAGGCCCTGCGCCTGCATCGCGGCCTGCGCGGCGCCGAGGCCCGATCCGAGGCGACCCGTCTGCTCGAGCGGGTCGGCATGTCCAACCCGGCCCAGCGCCTCGACGAATACCCCCATGAGCTCTCGGGCGGCATGAACCAGCGGGTGATGATCGCGATGGCGCTGGCCGGCGAGCCCGAGCTGCTGATCGCCGACGAGCCGACCACCGCGCTGGATGCGACCATCCAGGCCCAGATCCTCGACCTGCTCGGCGACCTGCGCGCCGAGACCGGCATGGCCATGGTGCTGATCTCCCACGACCTCGGCGTGATCTCGGACATGTGCGACCGGGTGGCGGTGATGTATTGCGGAAGGGTGGTGGAAACCGGCCCCGCCGAACGCATCTTCGCCGCGCCCTCCCACCCCTACACCCAGGGCCTGATGGCGGCGCTGCCGGACATCGAGGGGCCCCGTCGGCGCCTCGACGCCATCCCCGGCGCGGTGCCGGCCCCCCACGCCCTGCCGCCCGGCTGCGCCTTCGCCCCCCGCTGCGCCGAGTCCGGCCCCGACTGCGGCGCCGCCCTGCCGGCGCTCGAGCCCCAGGGCCACGGCCGCCTCGCCGCCTGCATCCGCCGCGGCCCCGACGCCCGCCCGCGAGCCGACGTCCCCGCCGCCGCGCCCAACGCCCGCATCCATGCCGAGGCCCGGTCGTGACGTTCCGCTCCCCGGCCCCCGCCCGGCGCCGCTTGCGACCGTCGGCTCAGGCGCCCGGCCGGGAGCCCCTCGCCCTTCCCGCCCTATTCGCGGAGCCCTCCCGATGACCGCCGACGTCGATATGCTCGAGCGACCCGCCGCCCCGGCCCCCGCCCCCGAAACCGCGCCTCTGCTCTCGGTCCGCGGCCTCGCCCGCCACTACCCGATCCGCATCCCCGGCGGCCTCTTCGGGCGCCCCGGCCTGCTGAAGGCGGTGGACGGGGTCGACTTCGACCTCGCGCCGGGCGAAACGCTCGGCCTCGTCGGCGAGTCCGGCTGCGGCAAGTCGACGACCGCGAAACTCGTCCTCGGCCTCGTCCCCGCCTCCGCCGGCGAGATCCGCTTCGACGGCGTCCCCGTCGCCGCCCGCCAGGACGCCGCCTGGCGCGCGCGCCGCCGGCGCATGCAGATGGTCTATCAGGACCCGCTCGGCGCGCTCGACCGCCGGCTCGGCATCCTCGACCAGATCGCCGAGCCCTTCGCCATCCACGCCCCCGAAACCCCGCGCGGCGAGGCCCGTGAGCGCGCCGCCGCCCTGATGGACGCCGTCGGACTGCGCCCCGACCAGGCCGACCGCTACCCGCACGAGCTCTCCGGCGGCCAGCGCCAGCGCGTGGTCATCGCACGCGCCCTCGCGCTCGAGCCCGACCTGCTGGTCTGCGACGAGCCCGTCTCCGCGCTCGACGTCTCGATCCAGGCGCAGGTGCTCAACCTGCTCGACGATCTGCGG
>NZ_JBSRTQ010000109.1:0-14841 GCF_055129145.1 Albimonas sp.
GTCCGGACCCTGGCGGAAAGGGCGGCCCGGCGCTTTCCGCCATGCGGGGGACGCCCGCCCCATCTTGACGCCGCCCGCCGCCCCGCGTCCTGTGACGCCCGCGCGCCCCGCCGCTTCGGGCCGGCGCGAAGGCCGGCGCTGCGACCGGCCGTTACGGGAGAGGAGCCCAGGCATGACCGTCATCTTCATTCACGGCATCGGCGCCGGCGCCGAGAGTTTCCACGACGTGACGCCGCTCGTCCCCGGCTCGATCGCGCTGAACCTGCCTGGCTGGGGCGACGAGCCCTGGGGCGGCGAGGCGAGCTTCGCGGGTCTTTCCGACTGGCTGGCCGCCAGGATCGACGCGCTGGCGGGGGGCGAAGCGGTGGTCGTCGGCCATTCCTTCGGCGGCATGCTGGCGCTGGAGACCGCGCTGACCCATCCGGACAAGGTGAAGGCCTTCGTCGCCATCGCCACCTCGCCCGCCTTCGGAGGCCGCGACGACAGCTTCAGGACCCAGTTCCTCGCCGCCCGGCTCAAGCCGCTGGACGAGGGGATGACGATGGGAGAGCTCGCGCGCAATTCCTCGAAGGACCTTTCGGAGCGCGGCGTCGCGCCCGAGCGGGTCGAGCGCTTCGCCGCCTCGATGGGCGCGCTGCCGGAAGAAGTCTATCGCGACGTGGTCCGCTGCCTGACCACCTTCAATCGCCGCGCGGATCTGGAGCGGGTGAGCCAGCCCGTGCTCTGCCTTGCGGGCGACGACGACGCCACCGCGCCGGCCAAGACCATGGAGAAGATGGCCGCCGCCATGCCCAGGGGCGAATACGCCTGCATCAAGGGCGGCCACCTCTTGCCCAACGAAGCGCCCGAGGCGGTGGCCGGCGCGGTCAACGCCTTTCTGGCGCGCCTCGGCTGAGGCCCGCGCAGGGCGGGCGTGCGCCCGCCCGACGCCTCAGACGGGCCGGCGGGCGACGACCAGATGGCCGGGCTCGGGCCGGCCCTCGTTGGTGCGGATCACCCAATCCTCCATCGCCAGGATCTCGAACCCCGCGGCGGCGAGCCCGTCGCGGATGTAGCCGCCCGAATGGTGAAAACGCTGGTGGGGGCCGATGCGCCAGGGGCGGCCGTCGAAGGCGGGGTCGGGCAGGGTCTCGGTCGAGAACGCGAAGCGCCCGCCGGGATGGAGCTGGGCGAAGGCGCCGGCGAAGAGATCCTCCAGCGCGCCGAGATACGGCAATACGTCGGCGGCGCAGATCAGGTCCCAGGGGCCGGCGACGTCGCCGTCCTCGTCCTCCGCCGGGGCATGCAGAAATCCCACGGCGTCGCCGACATAGAGCTCGTCGTAGAGCTCGCGCTCATCCGCTTCGCCCAGCATCTCCTCCGACAGATCGACCCCAGTGGCGTGGCTGACGGCGCCGCCGAGCGCCGCGGCCATCAGCCCGGTGCCGCAGCCGAGGTCGAGCAGCGTCAGGTCGTCATCCTCGGCCCCTGTGGTCTCGACCAGCGCCGCCAGCCTGGCGGGCACCCGGTAGCCCAGCTTGCCGACCAGGATTTCCTCGAAGGACGCGGCGTGCTGGTCGAAGAGCGTCGCCACATAGGCGGGCGAGGCCCGGTCCGGATCGGCCGCGGCCCCCAGCGCCGCCAGCCGCACCGCCGCCCCGCCATGATCCTCGGGATCGAGCGCCAGAACCTCGCGCCACGCCGCCGCCGCGCCCTGCACGTCGCCGGCCTTCTCGCGCGCCAGCGCCAGGTCATAGGCGAGGGCGAGGGGGTCGGTCTCGGGCGCGTCATCGGCGTCTGGAACGGAAGAGAGATCGTCGTCGGTCATGGTCGGGATCCTGGGCGGTGAAGTCGGGTCAGTCGGCGCAGTCAGTCAGCGGGGGCGGGCGCGACGGCCGGCGCGCCGTCGCCGGCGGGAGACGCGGCGGGACTCTCGGGCGCCGGCGGCGGCGCGGGCGCCATCCGGGCGACGCCCTGCAGGTCATCGATCCCGTCATAGTCGTAGACCAGTTCCGGCCCCGCGGGCGTCTGGACCACGCGGCGGCCGAAAACCCCGTTCTCGTAAAGCGGATAGGCCATGATCGCCGCGCGCAAGTGCCGGCCGCGATCGTCCGTGGTCAGCACCCGCGCCCCGTGCCGGGTGAACCGGGCGAACTCGTCCTTGCCGCTGCGGGTCCAGCCGAGCGGACGGTTCTGGGCATCCTCCAGCGTCACGTCGCGCCATTCGCGGACCGGCCACAGCAGCGGATCCGAATAGGCGTCCTGGCGGGTCAGCGCGTCGTAATCCACCATGTCGAGCCGGCCGCCCAGCCCGTAGACCCGCTTCTCCCGCGGCGGGAAGGCGACGGAGACGAAGGCCGGGGCCGAGATCCAGACGCCGTTGTCGACGAACACCGCGACATCGACGCGCTGGGAGCGCAGGGCGGGGTCGCCGGCCACGGGCACGTCCTGCTGCCAGTCCACCGTGATCTCCGCCGCCTGGGCCTCGTCGCCGAGCGGGCGGATCGCGACCTTCTCCGGATCGCCGCGCAGCAAGGCCCAGCGGAATTTCAGCGGGCGGCCGTTGGGGTCGACGGTGCCGGCGGCGGTGACGGTGAGCCGCAGCCGCCGGTCGGTCCCGCGGAACAGCAGCGCCACGGCGGAGGGCGTCTCGAACAGCGTTTCGCTCAGGCCCTCGCCGAACAGCGTCACTCCGCGGGTCGGATTGCGCGCGTCGAGCACCTGGAGGCGCGGCGCGGGCGGGATCTCGGACGGCAGCATGGCGTTGGCCATGCGGACCATGCGTTCCGGCTCCGCGTTCTCGGGCGGGAACACCGAAGGATGCGCGATGCCGGAGAGGTAATCGGCATCGGTCTGCACGTCCTTCTGGCAGCGCCGCCAGATCATCTGGATCGTCGGCGCGATCAGCCGCTCGCGCACCAGGGCGGCCTTGGTCTCGGGCCGGAAGGCGGCGAGGATCATCGCGACGCTCTCCATCGCCACCTTGTCGGACCAGGAGCTGCCCTGGGTGATGATCTGGTAGGGCGTGTTGGCGGGAAACAGGTCGCCATAGAGCGGGTCGTGATCGCGATGCTCGGGATAGATGTAGAGCTGGTTGGAGGCGTATTCGCGCCACAGCTCATGCGCGGTCTCGGGCGAGCTGACCATCAGCCGGCCGATGCTGCGCCAGGCCGCGCCTTGGGTGATGGCGGTCGAGGAGTTGCCGAAGAGCGGTGGCGCGGTCTCGCCCAGCGCGCTGATGGCGAGGCCGAGCGGCGCGCTGCGTTCGAACCCCTCGACCCGGGCTTCGGGCGCGTGCTCGATCGGGGTGACCGACGGAAACCGCGCGAGGTTGAGGGGCGAATGGTCGTCGTCCCGGTTCTCATAGAAGTCGCCGCGATTGCCGGCGGCCTGGCCGGCGGCGATCAGGCGGTTGAGCAGGACCGCTGCGGGCGAGGCGCCGCCCATCACCGGGGCCGGGCCCGCAGGCGTGGGAGGCACCGAGAAATAGGACCGCACCGCGCCGTCGATGTCCGACCATTCCGAATTGCCGGCCCCGACCACCGCCACGCCGTCGACCAACGGCGCCGGCACCGCGACGGGTTCGGGATTCGGCGCGGGGTCGGGGTCGACCGGGGCGTCGGCGCCGGACGCGGCGGTCTCGTTCAGCAGCGCGACCGCGCGGGCGTAGTCGGGTTCGGCCCGCATCGCGGCGTAGACCGGCGACGTCTCCGCCGCGGAGGTGTCGCGCAGGCCGTGGCGCACCGCTTCGAGATACTGGCGCGCGGCATCCGCCGCCGCCCCGCGCTCGGCCTTGAGGCGCATCGCGGCGACGCGCAGGCTGACCATGGCGGGATAGCGCGCCATCAGGCTCTGGGTCTGGACTTCGGCCCCGATGCGGTCGCCCTGACTGTAGAGCCGGCCGATCACCGCGCTCGCCCTGGCGAAGGACGCGCGTTCGAAGGGGGTGAGGTCGCCGGGCCGCTCAGGCTGGGCGCGGGGGACGGGGATCGATCGCGGCGCCGAGGCCGTCCCGGGCGTCGCCCGCGGGCCGAACTCCCACCAGCCCGCGCCGATCAGCGCGACGCAGACGAACCCGATGGCGGCGAGCGCCAGCCGCCGCATCAGCGCCTTGCGCGCGCCGTCGTCACGGGGCGAGTCGCCTGGCCGGCCGACAGGCTGGACAGGGTCTTCAGGGCGATCATTGGGCGGCAAGCGGCGCCTCCGGTCATGACGCGGAGAGGCTGCGCCGCGTCGCGCGCATATTGTCCCGACGCCGATGGGGAAACAAGCCGGCCGTCGGGTGGCCAGTCGTCGCGCGCGATCCGCTGCCGGGCGCGGGTCAGGGACGGGTCAGAGGCGGGGCGGGGTCCCGCCCTCGCCCAGATCCCACCAGACGCCGGCCATCAGCCCCAGCGCCTCGCGGCAGAGCGGGCGCAGCGTATGCTCGTCGGGCGCGTGCTGCGAACAGCCGGGATGCGAATGCGGGATCCACACGGTCGGCAGTCCGAGGATGTCGGCGAAGACCTCGTTGGGCAGGGAGCCGCCGAGATTGGGCAGGCGGGCGGGCTCGGCCCCCGCGGTGCGCGCGAGGCTCGCGGCCGTCCACACCGCCCAGGGCGCGTCGGGGTCGAGCCGCGTCGCGTGGAAATCCACGTCGCCGTCGAAGAGGATCGCCACATCGTCGAAGCCTGCGCGGTCGAGATGGCGGCGCAGGGCGGGGAGGATGTCGTTTTCGTCGGTGCCGACCACGAAGCGCAGCTGGCAATGCGCGATGGCCGAGGGCTGGATGGCGTTGACCGGCCGATCCACGTCGCCGGCCCCCATCGCGCGGATTGCAAAAGAATTCCAGCCCCAGACCCGCTCTCCGGGCGTCAGCGAAGGCTCGCCCCAGTCGGGGTCGATCTCGGGCCCCTCGTCGCCCACCGGGCAGGACGCGATGGCGGCGCGGACCGAATTGCTCAGCGAGGTCGGCCGCCATTCCGGCACATGGATGGTTCCGCGCGCGTCGGTGATCGCGGCGAGCGCATGGGCGAGCCGGATGCCCGGATCGCGCAGCAGCCCGCCCCAGTTGCCCGAATGCTGGGCCCCCTCGCGCAGCCTGCATTCCAGCGAGAAATTCAGCGCCCCGCGCGAGCCGAGGAAGATGGTCGGTCGGTCGGTCCGAACGCGTGGCCCGTCCGACGCGATCATCACATCGGCGGCGAAGCGGTCGGGATGGGCCGCGAAGAGTTTCGCGAGGCCCGGCGACCCCGCCTCCTCGCCCATCTCCAGCGCGAGGCGCAGGTTGAACCCCAGCTTGCCGCCGCGCGCCTCCAGCACCTGTTCCAGGGCCATCAGGTTGATCAGGTGCTGGCCCTTGTTGTCGGCGGTGCCGCGGCCGTAGAGCCGATCGCCGTCGGGGGTGAGGGCGAGCGGGTCGCGATCCTCGCGCCAACGCCCCTCCATGGTCGGCACGGTGTCGCCATGGCCGTAGGTGAGCACGGTGGGGAGGGCGGGGTCCTCGAACCGCTCGGCCTGCAGGATCGGGGGGCCGCCGGGCTCGGGATTGGCCATGATCTCATGGGAGAACCCGAGGCGGGTCAGCCAGGGAATGATCAGGCGGTCGAGATAATCGGCCAGGCCCGCCGGCTCGCCATCGGTGCGGCAGGCGACGAGCTCGGCCAGCGCGGTTTCGAACCGGCCGGCATCGACAAGGGCGTGGGCGTCGGCGACGGCCTGGGTTCGGGTCATGGGGGCATCCTCGGTTATTGCATTCAGTCGAACCTAGTCGGGCGGACGCCTCGAAGGGCGCCGCGCACGTCGCCGCATCACCTCGTGCCCAGCGGGTCGAAATCCCGCGGCGCCGCGTCGAGCCGGAACACGAAGCCTCCCGCCACCTCCGGAAAGAACCGCCGCACCAACGGATCGTGGCCGGGGATCACCAGTTCGGGCCGCGAGGCGAGCGCCTGTATGGTGCGGTAGCCGTCCAGCGTCTCGCGCATGTCGGCGACGATCGGGAAGGGACGGCCCGTCAGGTAATTCTCGTAGTAATGCGAGGCGTCGGAGGCGAGGCAGACATACCCTTCGCGGGTCTTGACCCGCACCGCCATCAGGCCCTTGGAATGCCCGCCGACGGCATGGACGGTGACGCCCGGCGCGACCTCCGCGTCGCCGTCGTGAAAGATCACCCGGCCCGAGAACACGTGGCGAACCATGTCGCAGACATGCTCGGCGGAGAACGGGTGGTTGAGCGCCGGGTGGCACATGCAGGCGCCGGTGGCGTAGGCCATCTCGGCCTCCTGCAAGTGGAAGCGCGCGTTGGGGAAATGGCGCAGGCCGCCGGCGTGGTCGTAATGCAGATGGGTGACGACGACCTCGTCGATGCCCTCGGGGGTCAGGCCGAGCGCGGCGATGGCTTCGGCCGGTTCGCGGGCCACTTCGCGGTTGCGGCGCGCCCCCTCGGCCCGGTCGAAGCCGGTGTCGACCAGGATCGCGCGCTCGCCCTGGCGCAGCGCCCAGACGTAGAAATCCAGCGGCATCGCCGCCGCATGATCGTCGCCGCCCAGAAAGTTCATGTTGCGGGTGCGCGTGGCGACCTCGCCGTATTTCAGCGCGTAGACTTCCCAGATGTCGGACATGGCCGCGTCTCCTCCCGTTTCTTGTCGGAGGAGTGTGCGGCGCCGGGCGCCCCTGGGGAAGGGGCGCCCTGTGTCATATCAGCGGCGTGATGGTCAGGTGAAATTGGCGAGCGGCGCGCGCTTGTCGGCCCAGGGTTTCGCGGCTTCCAGCTGGGCGGCGAGCGAGATCAGGCGGCAGTCCTCCCCGAAGGGCGCGGCGATGTGGACGCCGACCGGCAGGCCGCCCCTGGACCAGTGCAGCGGCACCGAGATCGCCGGCTGGCCCGACATGTTGAACGCCGCGCAGATCGGCGAATAGGCGCTGACGCCCTGCGGCCCCAGGCGGAAATCGAGGTAGTCGTCGTTGGCATGCGAAAACCGTCCGACCTCCGCCGGCGGCTGCGACAGGACCGAGGACACCACCGCGTCCATCCCGCTCATCCACCGGGCCAGCGCGCGGCCATAGGCGTGCACGATGTTGATGGCGCCGAGATAGGCGGCGCCGTCGATGGTCTCGGCATGGCGGCGGGCGGAGAAGGCGAGCCGCTCGATCTCGCCCGGCTCGACCTCACGGCCCCGCGCGGCGGCGACCTGGCGCAGCTTCAGCGCCGTGCCGCAGGCGATGATGTCCATCAGCGCGCGCATGGCCTTGGGGGTGTCGGCATCGGGCAGCGGGGCCTCGAACACCTCATGCCCGAGATCCTTGAGCAGGGCCGCGGCATCCTCCACCGCCGTCACGCATTCTGGGTCGATGGGCTCGCCGGTCAGGGTCGTGGTCAGGATGCCGATGCGCAGTTTTCCGGGCGCGGTCCTGGCGGCGTCCGCAAAACTCATCGGCAGTTCGGGGGCGGCGTAGGGGTCGCCCAGCTCCGGCCCCATCACGATGTCCATCAGGGCGGCCTGGTCGCGCACGGTCCGGGTGACGAAGCCGGCGGTCGACATGCCCCCCCAGCCCTCGCCCGCGAAGGGGGCGAGCGAGACCCGGCCCCGCGTCGGCTTGACCCCGAAGAGCCCGCAGGACGCGGCCGGGATGCGGATCGAGCCCGCGCCGTCCGAGGCATGCGCCGCCGGCAGGATGCCGCCCGCCACCACCGCGGCCGCCCCGCCGGACGACCCGCCCGAGGTGTGGTCGGTGTTCCAGGGATTGCGGGTCGGGCCGCCATAGACCGCGGCCTCCGTCGCCGGGCCCACGCCGAATTCGGGGGAGGTGGTGCGTCCGAACGTGACGAGACCCGCGGCCTTCGCCTTTTCATAGAACCGGCTGTCGCCCGGGCTGGTCAGGCCCTTGAGCAGGGCCGAGCCGGATGAGACCGGGAAATCCACCGCCTCCACCCCGATGTCCTTCAGGAGAAACGGCACACCCTTGAACGGTCCGTCGGGCAGCCCCTCGGCGATCATCCGCCGCGCCGCGCCTTCGTTGAGCAATGCGATGGCGTTGAGCCGGGGATTGCGCGCCTCGACGCGCGCCAAAGCCTCGTCCAGCAGCTCGGTGGGCGAGATCTCCCCCCCGGAAACGAGGGCGGCGAGCCCGGTTGCATCCTGGGTGTCGAAGGCGTCGGCGATGGACATGGCGGCGAAGGCTCCCGGGGTTGTTGTCAGGCGGGCTTACCTTTGCGCGCCCGCCCGCCCGACGCCAGAGAGGACTCGGATGCGTCGCAAGGTCAGGGCGGCGGATGGCTCGCGGCGGCGTCGACCACAAGCCCGTCGGGGCCGAAGCGCAGGGTTTCCACCGCGGTGACGCCGGCATGGTTGCGGTAGACGATCACCACCATCTCATGCCCGGCGAAGACCGAGACCAGCTCGAAGCGCAGATCCGGCTGGCGTTCCAGCGCCGCGGCCCAGTAGGCGCGCAGCGCGGGCAGGCCGCGCACCTCCCCGGCGCCGGTGAGCGGGATCGCCTTGCGGGACCGGAAGACGATGGCCTCGGCGTAATGCGCCAGGATCCGGTCGAGGTCGTGGCTGTTCCACGCCGCCGCCCAGTCGCGGGCGAAGGCAGGAGCGTCGGCGGGGTCGAAAGAGGTCGTGGTCATGATGGCTCGCGATCAGACGGCGGGGCCCTGGCCGGAGAGGTCGCGGAAGATCGCGGCCGCGGTCGGCTCCCATATATCGGGTCGTTCGGGATCGGGCACCATCGGCGCGCCGCGACGGGCTGATTCCTCGATCGAGAGGGCGAGCGCCAGCGACCGCAGCGCATCGATGCCGGTGATGAGCGGCTCGACCTCTCCGGCCGCGACCCGGGCGAAATGCACGAGCTGGGCGGCCATCGGGTCGGTCGGCGGGCAGGGCAGCGACAGCCGGGTCAGCACCGTGCCCCGGTCGCCCTTGCCGGCCCCGCCATGGCGCCAGTAAGTGAGCGAGGGCAACGACATCGACCCTTCCGATCCCACCAGGCGCAGACAGTCCTGGCCGGAGAAGGCGATGTCGTCGACCTCGCCGGTCGCGGCCTCCCACCCCCAGGGCGACAGGCCGGTCTCGCTCAGGATCGCGGTGGCGAGCGCGCCTTTCTCGAACCGGATCACCGCCGCCGCGACGTTGGGGCCGGTGGAGACGCCGCCGCCCGAGCTCATCGCCGCGACCTCCGACGCCTCGCCCAGCATCCAGCGCATCAGATCGACGTCATGGATCAGCCGGTCGAGCACCGGCCCCTCCCCCGACTGCACGCGCAGCGGATAGGGGCGCGAAGTGTCGGGCCGGCGCAGGTGCCAGACCGCGTCGGCCGCCGCCAGGTCGCCCAGCAGCCCGCCCTGCGCGGCCTCGTGCGCCGCAGCGGCGGCGGGATGGTGGCGCCGTGCGTGGCCGGCGAGAAGGGCGACTCCCATGGTTTCGGCGGCGGCGATGATCCGGCGGGAATCGCGCAGGCTCGCGCCCAGGCCCCCGATCAGCAGCAACGGCAGACCGCGCGCGGCCGCGGCCTCGGCCGCGGTGACCCGGCTGGCGGCGGGCAGGGCGATCACCGCGCCGGCGACGTCCGCGGCCAGATCCTCGATCTCGGCCACCGCGGTCAGACCGAGGCTCTCCAGCCGCTCGCGCCCTTCCTCGGACGGCGACACCACGGCGACCAGCCGCAGCCGCGCATCGGCCTGGATCAGCCCCGCCTGGCGCAGCCCCTCCCGTCCGCCGCCGACCACGGCGACGGGCAAGGGCGCGGTCATCCCGGCCTCCCGCGCGCGAAACGGTTGCAGGCGGCGCAATCGGATCTGACCGGCTCGGGGGGAAAGAGAGGCATGAGGGCGACCGGAGGAAGGACGTGGCTGGGATGCAGGGCGGCGAGACGTCGCGGAGGAGTCTGGCGGAAAATTCTTAACGGAACGGCTGCGCCTCAAGGGGCGCGCCGCGAATTTCTATCAGATTTCAACGACGCCGTCGCGCCCCTATCTGAATGAGAGGTTTACGCAACGCCCATATGCATGACGTTATGGTTGCCTGGACGTCGCCCTGTATAGAACAGGTCGTCGATCTCGGGAGATGCGGATGCGGGTGCAGGTGGCGATTCTGGGCGGCGGTCCTT
Organism: Albimonas sp.; assembly: GCF_055129145.1. Classification (NCBI taxonomy): domain Bacteria; kingdom Pseudomonadati; phylum Pseudomonadota; class Alphaproteobacteria; order Rhodobacterales; family Paracoccaceae; genus Albimonas; species Albimonas sp. Next base: position 10,066 of record NZ_JBSRTQ010000109.1, read on the forward strand.
CGGGCCTGATGCTCGCCCGGCTGTTGGCGCAGGCCGGGGTCGAGGCGGTGGTGCTGGAGCGACGGAGCCGCGTGCATGTGCTGTCGCGGATCCGGGCGGGGGTGCTGGAGGCGGGCTCGGTCGACCTCTTGCGCGCGGTCGGGCTCGGGGCGCGGATGGACGCGGAGGGGCAGGTTCACCACGGGACGGTGCTCGCCTCCGACGGCGCGTCGCTGCGGATCGACTTCCACGAGCTGGTAGGCCGCTCGGTGACCGTCTACGGCCAGACCGAGGTGACGCGGGACCTTTACGACGCGCTCGACCGCGACGGCCCGACCGTGATCCACGGGGCGGAGGTCGTGGCGGTCGACGGGCTGGAGGATGCGCAGGCCCGGGTGACCTGGCGGGACGCGGCCGGCGAGACCCATGTCGTGACCGCCGACTGGGTCGCGGGCTGCGACGGCTACCACGGCGCCGGGCGCCGGGCGATCCCGGCCGAGCGGCTGCAGGTGTTCGAGCGGGTCTACCCGTTCGGCTGGCTGGGCGTGCTGACCGAGCGGCCGCCGGCCAGCCCGGAAGTGCTCTACGCCCGCCATGTCCGTGGCTTCGCGCTCGCCTCGATGCGCAGCGCCAGACTGTCGCGCTATTACATCCAGGTCCCGCAGGGGACCAGGGCCGATTCCTGGTCCGACGACGCCTTCTGGGACGAGCTGCGCCGCCGCCTGCCGGCCGAGACCGCGGAGGCGCTGCGGACCGGCCCTTCGATCGAGAAATCCGTGGCCCCGCTGCGCTCCTATGTCGGGGAGCCGATGCGCTGGGGGCGGCTGTTCCTGTGCGGCGACGCCGCCCATATCGTGCCGCCGACCGGCGCCAAGGGGCTCAACCTCGCGCTCGGCGACGTGCGGCTGCTGGCCGAGGCGCTGACCGCCGCCTGCCTTGACGGGGACGAGGCCGGGGTCGAGACCTATTCGGCCCGGGCGCTCGCCCGGGTCTGGCAGGCGGAGCGGTTCAGCTGGTGGATGACGACCCTGATGCATCTGTTCCCGGAGACGGGGCCGTTCGGGCTGCGGATGCAGGCGGCGGAACTCGCCCATCTCGCCCGCTCGCGCCCCGCGCGGCAGGCGCTGGCCGAGGCCTATACCGGCCTCCCGCTCTGACCGCCGCGGGAGGGCGCGCGTGGACCTGATCCTGGTCGCGATGGCGCTGGCCTCGGCCTTCTGCTTCGCGCTGGCTTTGGTGCTGGTGGTGTTCGGGCTGCGCGGGGCGGCGGGGGCGGGGATCGGCGCAGGGGCTGGAGCGGGCGTCTCCATTCCCACCACGGCGGCCCTCTTCCTCGTATTGTCGCCGCTGACGGTCGATGTCGCGGGCTTCGATCCGCACGCCGCTCTGGTGTTCGCGGCGGCGGGGCTGTTCTATCCGGTGGCGGTCACCTGGCTGACCTTCGCCTCCAACCGCCGGCTGGGGCCGAACCTTACGGGCGCGCTCGGCAATCTCGCGCCGCTCTTCGCCGTGGGCTTCGCGGTTGCGCTGTTGGGAGAGGTCCCGCGGGCGGGGCAGGTGGCGGGCGTGGTGGCGATCTGCGGGGGGGCGAGCGTGCTGTTCCTCGGCCGCGGGGCGAGCGGGGCGCGGATGGCCACGACGGCGGCGCTGCTGCCGCTGGCCGGCGCGGCGTTGCGCGGGGTGGCGCAGCCGGTGGTCAGCATCGGGCTTCTGGCGTGGCCGGATCCGTTCGCGGCGGCGCTGATCGGCTATCTGGTCTCGGCGGTCATCGCCCTGGCCGTGGTGCGCGGGCGCCCGGCGTGGCGGGGAGAGCGGGTCCCGGCGATGCCGGGGCGGGCGCGGCTGTGGTTCATGGCGACGGGGATCAGCAACGGGGCCGCGGTGCTGCTGCTCTACGCGGCGCTGGCGCGGGGGCCGGTCGCGGTCGTGGCCCCGCTGGTCGCCTGCTATCCGGTGATGACGCTGCTGCTGAACCGGATGGTGCATCGCGACCGCAGTCTCGGCTGGCGCGCCGGGGCGGGCGTGGCGGCGATGGCGGTCGGAGTGGCGATGTTGCTGGCGGGCTGACGGGACCCGAGCGAAAGGGGCGGGCGCCTGCGCGCCCGCCCCTTTTGATGTCTGGTGGTTCGTCCGGTCACGTCGGCGAGGTCACGCGGCCTCGCTCTGCTCCTGCTCCAGGGCGTCGCTCTCGACCTCTTCCGAGGCGTTGGCCCGGCCGGCCTTCATGATCCGGTTCACGTCCACTTCGCGGAGCATGAAGGCCGGGACATGGTCGCCCATGCCGACCACGGGACCGCCGCCGCCACGACGGCCACCCCGATCCGTTCCGCGATCCGATTCGCCGCGTCCGCCGCGTGAGGCGCGATCTTCCCGATCCGGGCGCGAAGCCTCGGGACGCGGGGCTTCTTCCTTGACGACTTCGGCGCGGGCGTTGTCAGCCCGGCCGTTTTCAGCACGGGCGCTGTCATCGCGGGCACTGTCGCCGCGGCTGCTGCCGGACCGCGCGCTGTTCGAGCGTCCGCCGCGACCGCGACGGGTCTCGCGCGGATCCTCGGAGGCGCCCTGGTCGCGCGGATCCTCCACGGTCGGCGTCGTCACCGGGGGGGCGATCGGAGCGGCGGCCTCGTCGGTCGCGGCGGCGGCGCGGCTGCGCCGGGCGCGACGCGGCTTCGGCGCAGGGGCCTCGACCTCGGCTTCCGGCGCGGCGACGGTCTCGACCGCCTTTTCGGCGGGCGTGTCGCTCACCGGCTCGGCGCCTGCCGCGACTTCGGTGGTCTCGGCCTCGGGCGTCTTGCGGCGCGAGGCGCGCTCGGTCCGGGCGCGGCGACGGGGACGGGCCGCGACCTCGTCATCGCCTTCGCGGGCGGGCTTGGGCGCGGCGGTTTCGACCGCGGCCGGGGCCGGCGCTTCGCCCGACATCGGATCGTCCATTTCCGGAACAGGCATGCCGAGCAGCTCCTCGATCTTGTCCAGGTGCTTCTCTTCGTGGCTGAAGCAGATGGTGATCGCCTTGCCCGACCGGCCGGCGCGGCCGGTGCGACCGATGCGGTGCACGTAATCCTCGGAATGGATCGGCACATCGTAATTGTAGACGTGGGAGACCGAGGGGATGTCGAGCCCGCGCGCCGCCACGTCCGAGGCCACCAGCACGGTGATCTCGTTGGAGCGGAAACCGTCGAGCGTCTTGGTGCGGATCGACTGGTCGAGGTCGCCATGCAGGGCGCCGACGCTCATGCCGGCCTTCTTGAGGTACTTGAACACCACATCAACATCGCGTTTGCGGTTGCAGAACACGATGGCGTTGGTCAGCGTGTCGCCCTCCGCCACGATCAGGCGGCGCAGGATCTCACGCTTCTCGCTATCGGCGACGTCCTTGCGGGCGGCCTTGTGGCGAACGACGCGCTGTTCGATCGTCGAGGCGGCGGTGGCCTGCTTGGCCACCTCCACCCGCACCGGCGAATGCAGGAAGGTCTCGGTCAGACGGGTGATCTCGGGGGGCATGGTCGCCGAGAAGAACAGAGTCTGTTTGGTGAAGGGCAGCAGGCCGAAGATCCGCTCGAGATCGGGGATGAAGCCCATGTCGAGCATCCGGTCGGCCTCGTCCACCACCATGACCTGCACGCCGGTGAGCATCAGCTTGCCCCGTTCGAAATGGTCGAGCAGGCGGCCGGGGGTGGCGATCAGCACGTCGACGCCGCGGTCGATCAGCTTGTCCTGGTCGCGGAACGACACGCCGCCGATCAGCAGCGCCATGGTCAGCTTGTGATACTTGCCGTAGGTCTCGAAATTCTCGGCCACCTGGGCGGCGAGCTCGCGCGTCGGGCAGAGGATGAGGCTGCGCGGCATGCGCGCCTTGGCCCGGCCCTGGGCGAGGATCGTGATCATCGGGATGGTGAAGGCCGCGGTCTTGCCGGTGCCGGTCTGGGCGATGCCCAGCACGTCCTTGCCCATCAGCGCGTGGGGGATCGCCTGCTCCTGGATCGGAGTCGGCTGGGTATAGCCAGCTTCCTCAACGGCCTGGAGCACCTTGGGGTCGAGTTCGAGATCAGCGAAGTTCATCGGATCCTTTCGCGGGGTCGTCTGCGGTCGGGGGAGGCGGACCGCTTTTTTCCGCGCGGTCCCGTCGTTGCGCCCGTATGGCGCTTGGGCGCGCAACATACGCTCAGGGGGTGGAAAGTCAATGAAAAGGGCGCCGGGGCGTCGCGGCCGATCTGCGCCCCGGTCGGACCGAGGCGCAGGGCATTGAAAAAGGCGCCGCCCTGCAACAGGCGGCGCCTCGGTTGCCGATGACGATGCGGGCGGTTGGAAGCCGGCCCGTCGTCGAAATATCAGGGGATCTTCTTCTGGGTGGTCTCGGCGGTGTTGCTGACGGCCTTGCCGCCGGCCGAGATGTCCTCGCCCATGCCGTCGATGGTGTTGCAGGCGGTCAGCGACAACAGGGCCAGCGCGGCGACGGCGAGGGTCAGGCGGGCGGCGGAAAGGGGGGTGCGGACGAGGGTCATCTTGGCGCTCCGAAAATACGCGAGTGGGAGGTGGAATTTAGAGCCCCGCGCGGCGAAATCCAGTGCAATCGACAGGTCCGCGCGAGATCGCCGCGCGGGCGTGTCCGCGCGGGCCGAAGACGGTCAGGCGGCGGGCTCCGGCCTCAGACCAGCATCTCCTTGGTGGCCGAAAGGCGCACTTCGGGATGGTCGCGCGCCACCCGGTCGAGGTCCCATTGCAGGCGGGTCATGTAGACCGGATCGCCGTCATTGTCCTCGGCCATATGGCCCTTGTTGGCCTTCATGAACGCCTCCA